>BBSL01000257.1 GCA_001319865.1 Burkholderia sp. E7m39
GCCCCGCTCGAACGGCTCGTGATCCCGGTCACGCTCGACGGCCGCGCCGGGACCAACCGCGCCACCGGCGGCGTTGCGCAGATCGCCGCCCCAAACGATCTGGAGGCGATCCGCGCCTGGCTCGCACGGTTCACCGACAAGCAGACTACGTTCGACAGCTACCGGAAAGAGGCCGAGCGGCTGCTGCTGTGGTCGCTCGTGCAACTGGGCAAACCGCTCTCGTCGCTCACGCACGAGGACTGCCTGCGCTACCAGCGCTTCCTCGCCGGTCCGCAGCCGGCCGCCACGTGGATCGCCAACGCCGGCGCGGGTGGCGGCCGCAAGCATGCGAGGGGCGATGCGCGCTGGCGTCCGTTTCACGGCCCGCTGTCCCCCGCCAGCATCCGCCAGGCGACGGTGATCCTGAATGTGCTGTTTTCGTGGCTGGTGCAGGCGGGATACCTCGCCGGCAACCCCCTCGCGCTGTCGCGCCAGCGCACGCGCAAGGTGGCGCCACGCATCACCCGCTATCTGGAGCCGGCGCTGTGGCAGGAGGTCAAGGACGCGATCGCCTCGATGCCGCAGGACACCGCACGTGAGCGTGCCCGCTATCACCGCGCGCGGTGGCTCTTCACGCTGCTGTATCTGGGCGGCCTGCGCATTGCTGAGGTAAGTGGCAATACGATGGGGCAGTTTTTCGTGCGACGCGATGCCGACGGCGCGATGCGCTGGTGGCTGACGGTGCACGGCAAGGGTGACAAGGAACGGCTGGTGCCCGCGACCCGTGAGCTGATGACCGAGCTGTCCCGCTACCGGCAGTCGCTGGGGATGACGGCGCTGCCCTCGCCGCATGAAGAAACTCCGTTGCTTCTGCCAATCGGCAGCACGGCGGACGAAACCGCCACAAAGGCAGCACGCAGGACTAGCGGACCGGCCCGCGACGCAAGCGCTGCTTCTGCAACCCGGCCGCTCACCCGGGCCGCTGTGCACACCATCGTCAAGGAGGTGTTTGCGCGTGCCGCCGGGCGGCTACGCGAGCGTGGCATCGAACACGCTGCACGCGCTGACCTGCTGGAAAAAGCGTCCGCACACTGGCTGAGGCACACGGCCGGCTCGCACATGGCCGACCGTCAGGTGGACCTGCGACATGTGCGCGACAACTTCGGGCATGCGTCGCTGACGACGACGAGCATCTACCTGCACGTCGACGAAGATCGCCGGCATCAGGAAACCGACGAGAAACACCGCATCGACTGGTGACCGATGGACGGTCGGTTGAACCGCGATCGACGCCCGGCCGGAAGGCCTTCGGCTCAGTCCGCAAGTCACAGCGCGTATGCCAGAATCCGGATGACATATCTGAACAACGCAGTCTCTTCAGCCATGGAAACGATCGAAACTGAACCGCAGGTCACCGCGAATCGCCGCGGGGTGGCGTTCACCCTTGTGCACCAGGGACGTCCTGTCGAATGCGTCGTCACGACCGCTGCGCTCGAGGCCTGGTTCTGGCTCGAGCCCCGGGCCACCGAGGCCCGGA
>BBSL01000258.1 GCA_001319865.1 Burkholderia sp. E7m39
ATCGACCCAAAGGCGCCGTCCAAGTCATCGCATTCCATCCGTCCGATTTCAGCATTGGAACGGACGCTCCATCTTCGAGGTTGGCTCAAAGCAGCTCAGTTTTTTCAAAGCTCCATGAAGTGCCGCCGCATGTGGGAGGTTGAACAAATTGAACAGAGCCCCCTCCGGCTCGTTATATCGACACAGTTTACGAAACCAAGAGGGCCTAACTAGAAATCGTGGGAGAATGCTTGATATTATCTTCAATTTACGAAGTGTCTGATCATGCATTAGCTGCATTATCAGATATATTTGATCGACGCTAAAAACCGCGCTTTTCTCATCAGGCATTCATTCAGAAATGGACACAACGCTCTTCTGATCTCGGTCCCAGTACGGTGGAGACCCGATCGCATCGACGAGAAATGCAGAGACCTCGCGTACCTTATGCGACCGCAATCTGTTCTCGGGGGAGAGAATCTGGATCTGCCGGTCGTCGGGCGAAGCAGACTTGTCCCAGTCTGTCAGCAAATCCGAAAGTTTCTCCTCCATGAAGCTCGCCTGGTTGAACATCCAGCTCGGCAGAAGGACGATTCCGCGTCCCGCCATGGCAGCCGCGACAAGCACCTCGGCGTTATTGCTTCGCAGCGGACCGCTTACGTCAATGGATTGGAAACTTTCTGTGGACGATTGCCGGAAATACCACCGCTGCGCGCCTTGCTGCCCTTTGTACAGCAGGCAGCTGTGATCGCGAAGGTCGTTCGCGTTTTGCGGCGTGCCGTGCAATGCAAGGTACTCCGGGCTCGCAACGAGCCGGTATTGCTGAACGCTCAGCACCTTTCCTATCAACCCCGAATCGACAAGTGGTCCGACACGGATCGCGATATCAGCGCCTTCGTGCACGGGATCGATGAACGCATCGGTCAAAGTGAGTTCAATCGACAGTTCCGGATACCGTGCCTGAAGCTTGTTGACGAGCGGCGCAATATGCAGCCTCCCCAACGACTCCGGCGCATTAATTCTAACGAGCCCGCGTATGCTCGCGTCGCGATGGGCTAGCTGTTCTGTCGCGCTATCGAGAAGATCAATGGCCTCGCGCACCTGCAAATAGTAGCGCTGCCCCTGCTCCGTAAGTCTGACAGCGCGCGTGCTCCGATAGAACAGTTGCTGTCCCAATTCCTTTTCTAATGACGCAACGAATCGGGACACCGATGAAGCGGGTACGTCGAAGTGCCGTGCGGTTGCGAGGAAACTGCCCGTCGTCGAAACCATCAGAAAGTAGCGAAGCGCTTGAAGATTCATGGCTGCGTTGAGACTGCGAGTCGGGCCGGTGCGCAATAGGCGTCGCTACGAACCCAAAAATGCGAATTCAGCATTAGAGATTTGCCGCTATGGCTAATTGTTGCAGACAACCCACCTCGTTACCATGGGTTCCGCTCATTTCAATGGAGAAAAACATGAATACATCACAAAAGGTTGCTGTCGTTACCGGCGCGTCGCAAGGCATCGGTGCAGCAGTCCTACGGGCATTCAGAAACCTCGATTACCGCGTGGTTGCTACCTCACGCACAATCAAGCCTTCGGATGAACCGAACATCCTGACGATCGCAGGCGATATCGGTGACCCGGCCACTGCGCGGCGCATCATCTCGGAAGGTGTGCAACGCTTCGGCCGCATCGACACGCTCGTCAACAACGCAGGCATTTACATCGGCAAGCCATTCACCGAACACACGGCAGAAGATTTCATCGCCGTGACGAATGTCAATCTCGCGGGCTTCTATTACGTCACGCAGCTCGCGATCGCCGAAATGGAAAAGCACTCCGGTGGACACGTCGTAAGCGTGACGGCGAGTGTCGTCGATCAGGCAATCAGCGGTGTGCATTCGGTACTCGCAGCGTTGACCAAGGGCGGACTTAACGCTGCGACGAAGTCGCTTGCGATCGAATACGCGAAAAAGGGCATTCGTATCAACGCGGTCGCGCCGGGAATCATCAAAACGCCGATGCATTCGCCCGAAACCCACGAAGCGCTTGGTGCCTTTCATCCACTCGGCTTTATGGGCGAGACCAGCGATATCGTCAACGCGATTCTCTATCTGGAATCTGCACCATTCGTCACGGGCGAAATCATGCACGTCGACGGGGGCCAGAGCGCCGGCCGTTAAGCAAACGGGCACCGCCCTTCGCGAGCACAGCGAGGGGCATACCTCGACGCGCGATGTCGTCGCCCCACCCAGACTGCGCATGACACGAAGCCGCTGCATCCGCATTCCTCTGCAACGATGCACGCCCACAGAAAACACATGCAATCAACGTCACACGCGCTGCCCCGACCTACTTCACGCGCGGTCCTGCTGGCAAGCAGCTTCGCATTCATCCTCGTCCAGCTGGACGTGACCATCGTCAACGTAGCGCTGCCGAGAATAGGCGCGGAACTGGGCGCCGACGTCAACGTGCTGCAGTGGGTAAGTCGACGCCTATACATTGGGTTTCGCCGCCTTCCTGCTGTCGGCTGGCGTGATCGGCGAAAAATTCGGTTCCAACCGCGTGTTCCTGGCCGGCTTCGGTCTGTTCACGCTCGCATCCATTGCGTGCGCCATCGCGCCGTCGCCTCTGGCACTGAACATGGCTCGCGCGGTGCAAGGCATCGGCGCTGCGCTGCTCGTACCGAGTTCGTTGGCTATTCTCAACTTCACGTATGCCCATGACAAGAAAATGCTCGCCAACGCCATCGGCTGCTGGACAGCAGCGGGTGGCGTCTCGATCGCGGCGGGTCCCGTGATCGGGGCCCTGCTCCTGTCGACGGTGGGCTGGCGCAGCATCTTCTGAGTCAACGTGCCGATCTGCGCAGCCAGTTTTGCGCTTACGTATTGCGTCGTGCCCCGCATGCCATACGATAAACCGTCCCGCCAGTTCGATTGGCCACGCCAACTGTTGTCGATACTCGCCTTGCTCAGCTTCGTTGGCACAGTGATCGAGGTGCATGCCTCGGGCATGACGAGCACGACAGTGCGCTATGGCTTCCTCTTCTCGTTCATCGCGGGTGCCGCATTCCTGTTTGTCGAAAACCGCGTGCGAGCGCCGATGCTGCCGCTTATGCCGTTTTGTAACGCGCGCTTCTCGGGCGCCGTGGTATTCGGCGTGCTGGCCAATTTCACCTACTACGGTGTGGTCTTCCTGCTCAGCTTCTATCTGCAAGAAGTCCGCTGCTACTCCGTGTTCAGGGCTGGTCTGACCTTCTTGCCATTGACGGGCACCGCGATTATTTCCAACGTCGCCGCCGGACGTCTGTCGCCGCTCATCGGATTGCGGCCGCTCATGGTGGTGGGTAGCCTCCTGGGTCGATCCCGGTGTCGAAGTGCCCGCCGGAAAAATTCCACTCTAACCCGTCGCATAACGCCTAGTTCGCACAGGACATAGCTCGACCTGTCGCAGGGTTTATTGCTCGGCACATCCTGCCGTAGGCCGAAGTTTCTACCGAAGCCTGACTCCGATGGGCGGCTGCGATAGCTAATGGCTCCTGTAAACGGGGAAGCGGTCATTGAGGCCACGAACTTCCATCTTACGCGAACGGCAACTATTGTTTAGGGTTGTAGGACGCCTGCCCTGATCCATCGACACGTCAACTCCCCCAGACGCCAGCGGGCAGGCGTCCTACAAGCCCCAAGGGAGGAAACCGCGGAGTGCTCGAACGTTTCACCGCTATGGCGATTTGTTCGATCCCATTGAAGGCATGGTGGATATAAACGCGGGTAAATCTGCGGTTAGACACGCATGATCGCGGCGACGGCACAGCGGTGGGTTGTCATCGCGCCGACTCGGCCGGCGCCAGACTGCCTGTTTGGAACGATAGGCGCAGGCGTCTGCTATTGGCTCTCGTTGCCGAAGAGCCGACAGTCGAATTGTGCATCCTGACACGATGGCGTTCATGCGTGGGCGCACTCGACAGGCGGTGCCCGGATAGGTCTGCTGCGTTGGAGTATGTCGATGATGATCATTGGCGAACCGCAGTACCGGCAAACGAAGCTTGGCGGTACGATGACGGCCTTGTTGTAGTACGCAATCGCGCTGATCGCAGCCGGCAGCGTAAAGACCACGTGGTAGTACTCGACGGGAAGAAGATCGGCCTCACGCGCTTGGAGCCACCGGCGCGCAGCGGTAGCCTGACACCTCGGACAATGTCTGTTGCGGCAGGTAATGGAGTGCGCCCCATTACGTGCCTTATGGAGAGTCGGTTCGTATGGGGAGTAGAAGTTTCGAGCGAGCGCGAACCGGGGAGTCCGCGCTCCTGTAACTCTCCATTAAAGCTTCGCCTTGAGCATGGCGATGACCTTGTCGGATGGCCTGAACGACCCCCTGCGTAGCTCTGGCGGCACGATTGCGTTGAGGGCTTCAAGCTTCTCGGTAGGGTCGGCACGGGTTTAGATTTCAGTAGTAGCCAGATCGCTATGTCCCAGCCAGAGAGACACTTTTCGGATATCGTTCGTGCTCTGTAGTACTATCATTGCGCACGTATGCCGCAAGACGTGCGGCGAAACACGTTTCTGTAACAATGAACGGCACTTCTGGCTCGCCCCCTCAACATGATGTTTGAGGACATAGGCAAACCCCCACCGGCTCATCGCTTCACCCCGCGCATTGACGAACAACTCCGGTACTCGGGCCGTTCCCCGTACTGCGATCCACGCACGTAACGCATTGGCGGTCAACTTCCAGAGGGGGAGCGTACGCTCACGCCGTCCCTTACCATGAACGCGGATGCTCATCGACGGCAGTGCAATATCCGTCATCTGTAACCCCGTCAATTCTGAAACGCGCAGGCCACCGCAGATAGCCAGATGCAGCATTGCCCGATCCCGGATTCCCTCACGTGTTGTCGGGTCTGGTGCATCGAGCAGAGCACGGACTTCCTTTTCTAACAGGTATGGTACCAGCCTCGAGTCAGTCTTCTTGTATGGAATGCAAAGAACACGCCTTATCTGCTCGAGTACGATGGGCTCGCGATACTCGAGGAAGTGGAAGAACGACTGATTGCTGCCAGTCGCACATTGCGGGTCTCCGGTGAGTTTCGTCGTTCATCTTCGAGATACTCGAGAAACGCACTGATCATTCCGGCGTCGAGCTGCTCCAGCGCAAGCGACGAGGGAGACACCTTAAGCCGTTCCGCGGCAAACTCGAACAGGAGCTGGAAGCTGGAGGCATAAGAGTCGCAGGTGTGTTGACTGGCACCTCTCTGATGTGCGAGGGTCTCGCGAAGGAATGCCGAGACGTGGGGAGCTAATGGAGTCATTTCTGTTCTCCGATGAGGAAGTCCTCGGCGGTGGCCGCGATATCGCCCAGGAGCTCCGGAGTGGCTTCGAGGTACCAGTAGGTATCCTTGATGTTGGCGTGCCCCAAGTACGTCGCAAGGGCCAGCATGTGCTGCCCGACGCGGTCCCGGCCTTCAGGGCTCACTTCGAGTGCACGAATGGCGAACGTGTGCCTGAGCCCATGCAACCGTGGGCTCTGACCGTTGGGGGAAGGGCCAATGCAAGCCAGTTTCAGCAGCTTCCGGAACGTCCAGTAGGCAATCGTGTACCTGAGTGGATGACCGTCGTCATCAACAAACACATGGTCATCGCCCGGATGTGCCAGTCGCCGCAGCGTCAGATACTTGTGCAGACCCTCCATCGCCGTATCGTGCAGAGGAACCAGACGACTCTTCTGGAATTTGCTCTTTCGAATGACGAGCCCCTCCGGCGTAATGTCGGCAGACCGTAGATTGAGGGCTTCCGATACGCGCAGACCAGTGGCGGACAGCAGAGCGATCAACGCAGCATATGTCTGTGGACGTAGTGCATTGGTGGGTTCGAGTTTCAGCGCAGCGCCGATCAGTCGTTCAATATCGGTCCGTGTATAAATGTACGGAGCCCGCCGGATCTTGGTCTGCCACTCATCAGCATGAAACGGCCCAGATGATCGGCCGCACGTATATACCGCTCGACGCTGGCCGCTGAATATCCGTCCCGCTCCAGCGCATCAGCAAAGCCGTCAATGATCCTCTGGCTGAGGTATGTCCGCAGATGTTGGAAATCCTCCGTCGACATTCTTCCGACGTGCCGTTGTCTAGATGCAAAGGGAGGCAAAGCAAACCACCATGTTTACTTCGGAGCGAAGCGCTTTCGTGAGTACCTGATCGGGATCGGTGTCTGTCAGGCAGGGAAACCTGCAACGGCCGAGATTTGCGAACCTAACATCGTCAGCGGTTTCCGGCAGTGGATGCAAAGGCACCGGGGCGCAAAGCCGGCAACACTTCGGCTGTACTGCCGCGATGCCACGACAATGCTCAAGTTACTTGGGCACGATGTCGGCAGATGGGATGCGAAGCGCGTGCGGACGTTGTTCGGTCTGGGGCTCCGAACATGCTTTCGGACTCGCTGTTAGCAGGACTCCCCATAA
>BBSL01000259.1 GCA_001319865.1 Burkholderia sp. E7m39
GGTCATGGCTGGGCTCCTGTTGAGCAACGAGGCGGAGTGCCTCATTGCTCAACATAGGAAACCGGGCGGGTTTCCTATGAAGAACCACCGCGTTCAAACGGAGTGCATACCGCGCGAGCGGTTTAGTCCAGTGGCCGCACGAGACCTCGCCGCTTCGCGCTTGCTATGCGAGGCCGCGCAGTCCGGTCGAGCCAAGGCGAACGTCCCAGGAGTCGATAGTTAATGCGGTCTACGCCCGCTGGCCGACAAATTGCTCATGCGTACCCTATGTTGTGCGGCGAGGAGGCGGGCGTGTTCCACTTTTATCTCATTGATCCCGTCGGGCGCTCGGTCGTGAAGGTAAATGACGGATTCGACAGGGCCGCTGAACTGACGGACTGCGAAGCGCCCGACCTCGACACCCTGTGGCAAGACGCAGCGGAGCCGGATTCATCGACCGACATTGCATACAACCTGGACGCCGAAGACCAGCCCGCTTTTCTTCTGAGGCTTGCCCATGGCAGCACGACGACGGAACGTCTTGTTGCCGGGCGGGCGGTCCTGATGGCGTGCGGCGCAGTGCCGGCCGACATCGCGCAGCAGTTTTCGACGGCAGAGGCGGTTCAGGAAGCCATCGGTTTTCCAGGCAAGATCCGGACCGACGTCGCTGCGTGGCTAAAGAGTCCGGTGCGCCCGATACTCGCGCGCCTGCCCGGCGCAGCGCCGCCTCTGGCCACGCCCGGAAACACCGCCACGGCACGCCGCACGGCCCCCTCGAGCATCGCGTTGACGATGTCGGGCAGTTCCGCCTTGGTCTCCCGACTGACCGTTCCCGGATGGGCGGACTGGGCCTTTCGAAGGGCCCCACACCGGCCATTCAGACTCGGGAGCCGCCATAGATGTGCGCGACAACACGACTGGCGTGATAACTGTAATTCCTGATCCTAGCCACGCTTTCGCCCGACATTGCCGAGCCGTCCTGAAGGCTTCACGCCGACCCGCAGCCCATCTCTGCGTCACGCTTGCCGAGAACACTTGTATATCCCGGCAAGATGATCTGGAGGACGGCGCCCCGCGGGACATTCGCAGACGCCCGCATCCCGCCGCCAAAGGCCTTTATTATCGATGAACAGATTGACAGTCCCATGCCGAGTCCGGTCGGCTTCGTGCTATAGAAGGGCTCAAAGATCTGCTCGGCGCTCCCCGGAGCGAATCCGGGCCCGGTGTCACGCACGGTCACCGAAATGCTCGTGCCGTCGGAATCCTCGCGCTCGCTGCTGATCAGCAAATGCCGCTCGCCGTCGCTGACCTCGGTCATAGCCTCAAGCGCGTTGATGATTAGATTCAAAAGTACCTGTTGAAGCTGTATATGATCTCCTTCGATGGGTGGCAAGCCATCCGCGAGCAGGCTGTCCACGGATACCGCATTTCTCGACGCTTCGCCGCGTGTCAGTTCGATTACCTCTCGAATCGTCGCATTGACATCCACCGGCTCCTTGCTCGGTGGCGCCTTCCTGATAAGTTGACGGATTCTGCCAACGACACTGACCGCCCGATTGCCATCGCTGACGATACGCTCGAAAGTCTGGCGAATTTCCTCCACTTCGAGCGGCTCGGCGCGCAGCCAACGTAGCCCGCCCCGCGCATTCATCACCGCTGCCGAGATCGGTTGGTTCACCTCATGAGCGATCGAGGCCGCGAGTTGACCAACCGTCGCGACCCGGTTGGCGTGCGCCAGTTGAGACTGCAATTCCCGATATCGACGTTCACTGTTACGAGCTTCCTGTTCGGCAAGCTTGCGCTCAGTCAGATCCAGCACAAAGGCGACGCCTTCTTTTCGGCTAGCCTCGAACGTCGCAAGACCGACGATGACAGGCACCCGACTGCCATCCTTCCTGATATATTCCTTCTCGTATGGTTGCGCTCGCCCTGTTTGCGCTGACTGTTCAATGGCTTCCAGACTGATGGGCCGCCACTCTGGCGGCGTCAGATCACGCCAGCGCACGGCACCCGACGCGAAGTCTTCCCGCTCGTATCCGACCATGTGAAGAAATGCGTCGTTGGCCTCAAGAATTACACCATCGGCGTTCCAGACGATTATCCCAATGATATTCGCATCGACGAGACGCCGGATCTTCGCTTCTCGCTCGGCAAGCTCGCGATAGAGGCGTGCGTTCTCCAGCGAGATGGCAGCCTGCGACGCGACCAGCTTCAACACGGCGATCCGGGCAGGGCTGAAGACGCAAGCCGTCAGATTGTTTTCGAGGTATAGCGAGCCAATGAGTTTCGCGCGGTTCATCAAAGGCAAACAGAGAATCGAGCGGGGGCGAAACTGACAGACGTATGAATCTGCTTCGAAACGAGGGTCGACCAAGGCATCGTCGAGGATGACGTGTTCTCGTGCGCGCATCACGTGGTACAGAACCGATACTGGCAGGAGCGTCGAGCTCACGGGCACATCGCGTAATTGCAGATGCGTCGTCTCCGCGCCGGTCCTCACCTCTGCGGCCACGCGCATTTCGGCCCCTTGGGAGAGGATCAGGAGACCACGCTCGGCACCCGCCTGCTCGATGGCCGTACGCATGATCATGTCAATCAGTTTCTCCAGCACGATTTCGCTGGATGCCGCCTGCGACACCTTGAGCACCGTCGCGAGATCAAGTTGCTCGACGGGTGTTGCAATGGTGCTCATCGATTCGGACGTTGGATCGTTGGCACCAAGGTACGAATACATTTGCTCTAATTGCCGGACCTTGCCGTCGGCGCGCCAGCGTCGATAGCTATAATGGGCGTCGCGCATGTACAGGCGCGCAATCTTCTCCAGACCGCGCGCTGAGTAGAAGCGCGATGCGAGTTCGTTGATGAGCGCCTCGTTGTGAACGAAACCACTTTGCTGAGCTGCGCGTATTGCCTGCTCGTAGCTTTGCTCAGCATCGTTGTCGCGCCCTTCGACACGGGCGATCTCCGCGCGCACCAGTGCCGCGCGGTCAGCGAAATTCTCCGGGCAGTTTGCCGCCCAGAGGTTCAACTGTCGAAGGTGGTCCTTCATCCCAGCAAGATGTTGCGATCGCTCTTGGGGCTGCGCACTGTTCAGACGCGCCGATAATGTCAAGGCCGTGTAGAAATGGTAGTCCGATTCCTCATAAAACGACGATGAAGTCCACAGAAGCGGTTGCGCCTTGGCGGCCGCATCAAGCGCTCCGGCATAATCGCAGGCGATAAAGCGTGCCTGCAGCTTGCGTATCCAGTAACAGCAAGCGGGGACAGCGAGCGCTGGATTCTCCGAAAGGCGGCGCTCAATCCGGAATTCATTGAATCGTTCATCATCGAACGGGCCGAACATAGGCGTTAGGCCGCGGAGCGTACGAATCAGCGCGAGTTGCGTGGCGATAAAGTCGATCACGAGCCCGAAGTGCATCCGCTCGACATAAGCGAGTCCGCGTTCTGCTTCAGCCTGTGCTTCAGGCAGCGGCTCGCCGGCGAATAGCAGATCCGAGTTCATGCTGTTGCATGCATAGGCGGCGTACGGAATGTCGCCGAGCCGGGTCGCAGCGGCGAAGGCTCGCCGCAGCATATCGCGGCAAGCCTGCACTGGCTTCATCCAGCGAACGGAAAAAATAGAGAAGCACAGATAGGTCTTTGCCTCGAAGCGCTTGAGCCCGCGTTGTTCGACGAGATCATAGCCAAGCTGGCCGAAGCGAAAGCCAAACCGATAGTCACCGAAGCGCGGTCCAGCAACGCGACTAAGCAGAACATAGGCGAAACACGACGCATCACAGTTGCCACGCTCAAGGCTCAGATTGATTGCTTTGCAGCTCATCAGCGCGACGAGGTTTCCATCGGTCTGCAAGGCGGGCGCAAACAGCTTCGTCAGTACCTCGGCCGTTGCGAGCGACGCCGTGTCCTCCATAAGAGGCATATCGATCAGATCTTCGATCGCCCGGTTGCCCAACTGCAAGCCGATCAACTCATATTCGCGGCGCACTTCTTCGTCAGACGGATGAGGCGACCAATCGATGCCTACGTGACGCAGATAATCAAGGCACACGGCAACCGCGCGGTCGCTCTTGTCGAGCGTCGTGCAGACGTCCGTATGCAGACATGCGACGCTTGCCTGCTCCCCGGTTGTCGTCGCGTGCAGCGATAACGCGGCGAGGCGCTCGTCGGCGATGGATGCCTGCCCCGTCAGGAATTCACATGCAGCGCGATTCAGCGCCAGTTCGAAGGTCAGCTTGTGTTGACGGTTCCAGCTGTCGTCGCCAAGCAGTTCCGCGCCCGTCTGGAGATAAGTGAGCGCCGATGCATACGCCGTCGACGCTTTCGCGCGCTGTCCCGCGAGCAGATTGAACGCGGCGAGCTGTTCCCGCTCGTCGCGTGAAGTCATCAAGGCGGCACCGCGATTCAGTTGCCCGACGATCTCGAAGATGGCTTCCTCCTGTTTGTCCGGCGTCATTCGAGCAACGAGCAGGCGGCCAATCCGCAAATGCACGGCGGCGCGTGAAGGCCCCGGAATGAGCGAATACGCGGCTTCGTGAATGCGGTCGTGTCCGAACCGGTAAGAGCCTTCGAGCCGCTCCATCAGTTCCAGGCGGCAGGCATCCCATAAGTCCGCATGGACCTGTTCCACGGGAATCCCGAGGACTGTGGATAACATATTAATGCTCGCGACATTTCCCAGACATGCAAGTTGCTGCAACGCATGTTGTGTCCCGTCCGGCAAACGGTTCAGCTTGCCAATCATCAGATCGACGACGTTGTCGGTGTAACCCTTGGCATGGATAAGTTCGAGATTCCACCGCCACCGCCCGTCACGTTGATCGAAAAACAACAGGCCGCCTTCGGCGAGCGCCTGGAGAAACTGGATCACAAAAAACGGGTTGCCCGCCGTCTTGTCATGCACCAGTTGAGCCAACGATTCAACGGACTCATCCTCGCGACGAAGCGCCTCTTCGATCAACTGCCTGACGTGCGAAATGGATAGCGGCGCGAGGTTAATCTCACTGACCACGACTTCCGCTTGGCGAATGGCGCGGAGCTTGCCCGTCAACGGATGTAAGGCATCGACTTCGTTGTCGCGGTAGGCGCCGATCAGCATCAGATGTTGAAGGTCGGGACGCACCAAAAGATCTTCGAGCAGGTCGAGCGTTGCCGCATCAAGCCATTGGAGGTCGTCCAGGAAAAGGGCGAGCGGATGTTCCTCGCGCGCGAAAACCCCGATAAAACGCCGAAAAACCTCCATGAAACGGCGCTGCGCTTGTTGCGGCTCGAGCTCAGGAACGGGCTGCGGCTCTCCGATAATGAGCTTCAGCTCAGGAATCAGATCGGTCATGAGCCCCGCGTTGACATCGAGCGCCTCCAGTAACGCCGCACGCCAGCGCGCGAGTTCCGCGTCGGGTTTGCCGAGCAGCGGGCGTACCAGGCTCTGAAACGCCTGTATCAGTGTCGCGTATGGAATGTCGCGCTTGTACTGATCGAACTTGCCTGAAGCGAAGATGCCCCTGGGCGGCACCAGCAGTTTGTGCAGTTCATTGACGACTGACGATTTACCGATCCCGGAATAGCCCGAGACCAATACCAGTTCTGGCGGCTTGCCGCTCTTGACGATCCGGTCGAATGCGGCAACCAGCGTAGCGACTTCGCGCTCTCGCCCATAAAGCTTCTCAGGAATCATCAGCCGGTCGGAAGCATCGCGTTCGCCGAGTGGAAACGCTTCGATAAACTGCCGATGCTGCCAGTGCGCAAGGCAATGACGCAGATCGTGCTCCACACCCGACGCTGTTTGATAGCGTTCCTCCGCGGTCTTTGCGAGCAGCTTCATGACGATGCGCGAGACCGCGGCAGGCACTTGCCGTACCCGGTCGCTCGGCGGTACAGGCTTTCTCGCGATGTGGCAATGCACCCATTCCATCGGGTCTGCGGCTGTAAACGGCAGCGTGCCCGTCAGCATCTGGTACAGCGTCACGCCAAGTGCATAGAGATCGCTTCGCGAGTCGATGGAGCGATTCATTCGCCCGGTCTGCTCGGGCGCCATATAGGCAAGCGTACCGGCGATCGTCTCGGGCGGCTCGGGTGCCTGTCGCTCGCGAGGCAGTCGCGAGGCGAGGCCGAAGCCCGTGAGGCGAGCATGGGCGCCAACGCAATTAACAAGAATATGTGCGGGTTTCAGATCCTTGTGGACGAGCCCACGCTGATGCAGGTGTCCCAACGCCGATGCTATGCCGAGTGCGTGATGAAAGAAATGCTCGATTTGCATGGGCGCGCCGAGCAATCGCGCGAGCGGCTCGCCACCCGGGTCCTCGAGCACCAACACGGTTTCGCCGTTTTCGCGCACCAGTTCGAGCGGCCGTAGTGCCCATGCTGCGTCGAGTTCGTCTTTCAGGCTGAATTCATGTGCGAACCTTTCAAGGCTGGCCGGCCGTGGATGTTCGGCAGCGGGGCGAGCGAGCAGGACATCCGGGCCATCGCTGTGGCCCGGTCTCCGCCCGCGCCAGAAGAGGCGCTCCCCATCGTCCCATGAAATTTGGGGTCTGTTGTTCACCATGAACCTCGACGGTAGCCTCTCAGATGTTATCCGTCGCAGCGCAATCGGAATAATCTATGTGTATAAAAGGTTTCGTACGACTGTCAAGTCTGGATGAGCCCCGGATCAAATATGACACTCCACCTTCATCATTCGAAAGTCTTATTGCAGTAGCGACTGGCAGGCAGTAACTTGCGATCTGTTCAGTCCGCGTAAAAATGGAAAGACAAGTGAAAGAACGGTGCTTTTCCCCAGTCATCGCCGTAGTGGACGACGACGAATCGGTCCCGATGGGCCTATCAAGTGGATGAGTCGACGATGACGCGAGACCAGTCGATCTGGTCGGCTGCGCCCCATCCCGCACGCAGCGCCTCGTGCAACTGCTCCCAGACATCAGCGGCTTGCCGGTCCCGTAGGCGCGCCAGCAACTTATGCAGCTGCCGCAAACCCATCTCGCGAGGCAGCGTCCGACCAAATGAAGTCTTGACCGTCGGGTATCGCCAAGCAACTGCTCGGCCGAGCGTTACGGATATCCAGCTACGCCAGGGCAACGGCTTTGCTTTGCTAAATGCCATCAAACTTTGGAGGCCGACCATACCAGTGATTCGCATTTCCGCTGACGCAACGGAGGAACTCGT
Organism: Burkholderia sp. E7m39; assembly: GCA_001319865.1. Lineage (GTDB taxonomy): Bacteria > Pseudomonadota > Gammaproteobacteria > Burkholderiales > Burkholderiaceae > Paraburkholderia > Paraburkholderia bengalensis. The sequence goes on from BBSL01000259.1 coordinate 7,138, forward strand.
GGCTCGATGAGACTGCTCGCGCGCATGCCGCCTAGGGAGCGGGCGGCATGAACGCCGATAGCCCCTCGCGCCGACTCGGTGACCACAGATATGTATTCCCGCGACATTGCCGAGGTGCCCGAGTAGGCGAACACCAAGCAGGCGAACAGCAAGCAGGCGAACATGACGCGGCTAGGTCCATTCAACCGAGCCACCGTCAATCGTTTTTTCCTGATAGCCTGGCAATCAACGCCAGCATTCGGTCATCGTCCACCGGCTTCTCGAAGAATCCAGCCGCGCCACCGGCATTCGCTCGCTCCATCGTAGCCACTTGTTTTTATCATACGAAAGGCTGGCGTGATACCACGTGGGCCCATCAATAGGTGGTCAGCCCCACCGCCACATCCTCGTCCTGGACGAGTAGGGAAGTCATCACTCCTTCCCCCTCCGTCCTCTCTTCAACCCGCGCCGTGGGCTCAGGTCAAAAACAGGACCGACCGCGCGGCCCGGTTCATAGCGCCATCTGCCCTGCTCCTGCCGTACCCAACGCCACGACGTTGCCGACGTGCCTAGAGCTGGCCGGAGACACTCTGCGACTCCGCGAACAGGTTATAGACGCGCTCGGCAATTCATTTCCCTTTGGCTGCAACCCGCCAGACCGTATTCCCAAGATCGTCGGCGATCAGCAGCGCCCCGCTCTTGTCGACGGCGAGGCCTACTGGCCGACCACGAGCGTGGTTGTCGGGACTCAGGAACCCTGTCACGACATCCTGAGCCGGCCCGCTCGGCATTCCGTCATGAAAGGGGACGTAGACAACCTTATAGCCGTTCAGCGGGCTGCGATCCCAACTCCCATGCTCCCCCACGAAGGCCCCGCCGCGGTATGTCGCGGGAAGGTTCGTCCCCTGGTAGAAAGCCATGCCGAGTGGCGCAACGTGTGAACTCAGCGCGTAGTCGGGCGAGATCGCCGTCGCGACGAGGTCCGGGCGTTGAGGCATGACGCGCGGATCTACATGGTTTCCGTAGTAGCTGTACGGCCAGCCGTAAAACGCACCGTCTTTAACGGATGTCATGTAATCCGGGACCAGATCGGGGCCAAGTTCGTCCCGCTCGTTCACGACTGCCCATAACTTGCCCGTCTGCGGTTCCCATTGGAAACCATTCGGATTACGCAGGCCGCTTGCGAATATACGATGCGCGCCCGTGGCCCGATCGACCTCCCAGATGTCGGCGCGATCGATCTCTGCCTGCATGCCGTTCTCAGCTATGTTGCTATTCGAACCGATGCCAACGTATAGTTTCGATCCATCGATACTCGCAATCAGACTCTTGGTCCAATGGTGATTGATGGGCCCCGCTGGTAAGTCGGTGAGCTTTGTACCGCGTGCCTTGATTTGGGTGTCGCCATCGTTATACGGGTATCGGACGATCGCGTCCGTGTTGGCAACGTACAGATCGTGACCGACGAGTGCGACGCCAAAAGGCGAGGTCAGATGATCCAAAAAGACTGTCTGGGTCAGGGGCTTGCCGTCGGTGCCGCCGCGCAGCAGAGTAATCCGGTTTCCCGCCTGATTGAACTCTCCAGCCGCGCCGAGCACGATGCCGACGACAAGATCCTTGGGCCGCATCACTGGCGCATCTGGTCCGCTCGATTCGATCACCAGTACATCTCCGTTCGGAAGCACATACAGCGATCTCGGGCGCTTGAGTCCCCTCGCGAGCGCGCTGACCTGCAGGCCTTCAGGTACGTTAGGAGTTTCGCCCTGTGTCCAGGTTCTCGGGGTAGCGATGCGCATCGGAGGGAAAAGATACTGCCTCAATGCAGGCAGTACGGGGTGGGCACCAATCTGCAATTTCGGGTCCGCTGCGGTGTAGTCGCAACCTGTAACTGAAAGCGTGAGCACAATCGCAGCACTTGACAGCAAGATGGCCCTCGCCTGCGGGGTCGGAGATTGAGTCGTTTTCATCAGTCGGTCACTCCTACTCGATGGCGATATACCATCGTCTTTCCGATCCATCCGGTGACCGACAGCAAAAGCACAACGAGGAACGAAAGCGTTAGCCCGGTCGGAACAATTGCCGTATATCCATCCCGGCTGTGCACGAACGCGTTGACGACGGCGAGAATCATCGCGAGTACGTTTCCAGTAACGTGCAGCCGGGCGATGCGCATTGTGCGAACCCGCCGGTTGCCGAGAAAATCGACCAGACCCGCAAGAACCGCAAATGCCGCCATCACAAGTCCCCCTAACAACAGCCAGTCCGAGAAAATTTCCCACATCACATCGTTTGTTTTCCAGTAAGCGAGGTCCGTGAGAAGCGTTCCCACGAAACACACGAAGGGAAACGGCACCAGCAACGCGTGAACAGGATGACCACGAACGCTGGCTAGCGCTTTAGGATTGTCTTCTGCCATGTTGAGTCTCCGCGGGTGACGGTTAAACACGGGCGCCGACAGCTCCGGCGATAATTACGGCCGACCATAGCGTCGATGCGAGGACGAGCGCCCAGCAGACAGCATCCGCCTTGCGTTTCTCCACACGATGGGCAAGCAAGACCATCCGCAATCCACAGGCAATATGAGCGAATAGCAACCAGACACCGAGCGCATAGTGAGGGATTAGCCGCACATCCCAAGGGTCAGCAAGCATGCCATCAGGTAACGCGGTCGCCCACGCGTAGTCCGTTTCGGTGCCAAAGTACCGGGCGAGCACAAAGACCGCATTGAGATGCGAAGCAATGAAGACGGCGAGATAAGCGCCTGACGCAGTTTGAAGTACATCCAGAATGCCTTGGCGCGACCCCATCCTTGATTCTGCGAGAACCAGTCCGCTGACGATCTGAAAGAAGAACAGTGTCAAGAGAACGGGCTCGACAAACGGCGATCGATAGATAATTCTCAATATCAACATCACCTCCCGATGCGCCTCTGCGCCTATAACACCGAATGTATGGTTGACCAGATGTGCGACGAGAAAAACCAGCAAAATAACCAGTGCCGCTATCCCATGCATTACCCGCACGGGTCTCATATGCTCATGCGAACGCACGGGCAGAACTTCTCCCCGGTGACCCAGTATCGTCAGTGACGTGCCGCATAGTGCCGCTAACCACAATCCGACCCAGACCTGACCATCCTTGCCGTTGACCTTCATCAAGTAAAGAAACACGCCGAGAATCACGAAGAGGCTCGGCGACACGAACGTCAGGTATGTCAGGCGGCGGAGGACGACGCCTTCGAACCTCAACGTCTCCGTGCGTCCAAGAGCATAAAGACTTGCGAAGGCGCCGCCAGGGACTGCAAAGACCAGCGCCAAGGTTAGCAACGCCTCCGCAATATGCTTTGTCGAATGCAACCGATAAAACATCGCGAGGTACCACGGATACCCCACCGCCATCAACGCGGGAACCAGGTGAAGACACACCGAGACCCTTGAACATGACGCGCGGGAGGCGGCACTTTGCATGACATTCACCGGGAGTTAATCGGTGTCGTGAAAGGACGACCAGTTTCCAACTGGCGGTGTGCTGTTGAAATGCCACCGACCAGGCTCATCAAGATCGACGATACCGTTGCTCAGAAAGGTATTTCCGTGTAGTGGTGTTCATCGTATTTTTCGTCGAGGTATCCATTCACCGTATCGTTGAAATGAATCCAATGGGCAGTCTTTCCATGTGCCGTCAGGGTCGCCTGATCTCGCCAGTGTTCGATCAACGAATAGTGATTTGGATTTTTCGCGTCGATCCAGAGTTCGTAGTAAACGCATCCATCTTCTTTGTTCGATTCCACAACCATATTTTCAAGAAGATCCAGAAACTTCCGCTTGGAATCCTCCTTAACCTTGAAGAAAACGTTGAGAATGATCATGTCAAGCTCCTTGATGAAGAGTGGTTAGTGAAGCAAGTCCAATTGGCTCTCGATGGAGAACCGGCGACGAATTGAATCGGTGAACGGCACGCTCGTGGCATACCGAAATCGACCGGGACGTAGCCGCGTGGCGTGGGGCTGGTTACTTCCCCTCAGTTTCGTGTATGAATCTGCGCAGCTCGCGCAGAAATGCCTCCGGCTGTTCTTCTGCAATCCAGTGTCCGGAATCTTCGATCGGTCGGACTGTGACAGTGTCAGCGACTTCCGAAAGCATCTCTTCGGCTAGTGGCAGAAAGAAACTCGCTGTCCCCCCGAGGCCGAGTACGGGCATTTTCAGTTTGCCTTTTTCCGACAGCATCCTCTGGTTGTCATCCCCATCCTTCTCGAACGCGCGATAGAGCTCAAGGCCCGCTCGCATCGCTCCCGGCGCCGTGTAGTCAGCGACATATCTCTTTACGTCGGCCAGAGAAATGGCATCCGGATTTGCACTCAACCTCGTATAGAAAGACCGAAGATAGGGAAACTCACTGCCAGCGATCAGCAATTCGGCAACGTTGTCCGCAGCACCGTGAAGATGGAAATGCCAAAGCTTCGCCTCTCTGAATCGGGTCGTTGCGACACTCTGGAAGGCTTTGGTGCCCGGGATCGGCGCTTCCATTAGTACCAGGCGCTCCACATCTTCTGGATAGAGTGTTGCGAACGCGTATCCGACCAGCATCCCCAGGTCATGACTTACGAGCGTGACAGGTTTTGTTACACCAAGATGGACAAGCAATGACCGTATGTCTGTCGCCATCGTCTGCTTGTCGTAACCGCTTGCGGGTTTCGATGACCCTCCTGCTCCGCGATAGTCGGGAGCAACGACGAACCAACCTTCAGTGGACAGAGGTTCTATGACGTGGCGCCATTCCCACCATGTCTGGGGCCATCCGTGCAGAAGCACTATCGTGCGGTCGTTACCGCCCTTGCCCGGAGGGGGACCTGCCGTGACACAGTGGATGCGGACACCTTCGTGCTCGAACATGCTGTGGTGGACGCTCTGCATTCGCATACTCCTCGCCCGAATCCGTAAATTGAGCGTTCATGGTCTGCCCATCGGGTCTCATCCTCAATAACCCTATGGGTTTCATGGGGCATACGAAGGTACTACGTAGTGCGGAACCCAACTCCTCTCTTTCAAAGGCAACTAAAGCTAACGCTTCCCTTCGACAAAGTGGTGGTTTCAAAGCTCGCACCCGTTCAGGGTTCCGCGACTCCGTTGACAAGTCGTGCCGGATGCGAATCCGCCGTTGAAACATCGAGACATAGAGCCGTGTGGTCAACGCTTGATGACGCAGCTGCAACTGAGTGAATCGTTCGAACCTGCTTTGTCACAAGGCCAGACATGCGCTGCATCCTAATATTCGAGCGTAACCATCGCTATTACGTGGTCCGCGGGCGGGCTTGATAGGCATCACGAGAAAAAACATTTCGAACGCGCGTCCTCGAACCGCGTCGCAGATCAAAGCGTTACCGCGCTCTGCCACTAATCTGTAGCCATCGCGGCTAGGATGGTGTCGGAAGAACTTTCATTTGCAGACTGATGTAAAACTTCTATGACACTCGAGGGCTCGCAGTCGGAAACCCGTAATACCAAGGTATGCGATACCGAACCCATCGCGTCATTGAGCACGACTTCGACTCGGGGGATGCTCTGTGCACACATCCCCCCACCCCGGAGGTTTCGATGTTCTTCACCAGCCCCACCGATGGTTATCGCCTCGCGTACCACAAGCACGGCTCCGGCAGGCCCGTCGTCATGATCCACGGGTCGCCGGGAGACAGCCACGAATACGACAAACTGGCTGCGCTTGTGTCCGCCCGTGCGATGACGATCGTCCCGGATCTGCGCGGGTTTGGGCTGTCCGACAAACAACTGGAGCACGGAAGCGATGCCTTCTCGCGAGACGGGCAGGTCAAAGCGGTCATCGCCCTGATGGATGAACTCCAGCTTACGGACGCCATCCTCGTCGGCTATGACATCGGCGGCTTCACTGTGCAGGGCATCGCGCGGAAGCGGCCGGATCTCGTCGCGGCGCTCGTTCTCGCCCCGCCGATTCCGGGCGTTGGACGACGCATCCTCGAAGTCTCACCTGTCAACGAGTTCTGGCACGCAACGTTCTTTCGGACCGCGCTGGTCGAACAGGTCTTCGATGCCAATCCCAATGCCATTCGTGCGCTGTTGAAGATTCATCTCGATGGGTGGTCCGGTCCCGGTTCGTCGGTCACCGACGAACTGCTCGACAACATGGTGCAAGGCTGTTCAGCGCCGGGCGCCTTCACCGCGAGCGTGTCCTGGTTCCGCCATCCGGAAAGTAATCCCGTCTCGGGCTATGCAGCGGAAACTGTGCCGGACATTGCCGATCGCTTCCACAAACCCACTTCCATTCTGTGGCCCGAATGCGATCCGCTTTTTCCGGTTGCATGGTCCGATCAGATTGACCGGTTCATGAGCAATTTTTCGCTCAAGTTCATGCCAGGAGTCGGGCATTTTTCACCAACGGAGGCGCCAGAATTGTTTGCGGCCGAGATCTTTTCGCATCTTTCCGGCGAATGGCACCCTGACGGCGCCAGGTGACAGGTATCGCCGTTAAACGCCCTCGACGACGGGTGCGACGGTTTCGGGTTGTTGGACGAGAGAGGCAACGCATGGGACGCCATCATGAGCTGATCGGAGAACTTGTTTTCGAAGCGATCGCAATGACGATAATCATCACATTCGGTTGCTCCGTCGCGGCGATGTACGTGCTCTACGAACCGAGCCCGTACAGGACAGCCTACTGGGGCGTCTGCATCACCTGGGGCTTCGCAACCTCAATCGCCATCTACGTGACGGGTGCTGTGTCTGGCACACACGCGAACCCGGCTGTGACCCTGTCTCTTGCACTGTTCCGCGGTTTTCCCTGGCGAAAGGTCATCCCATATTGGGTCGCGCAGGTGATCGGTGCATTCCTGGGCGCTGCAATTGTCTATGCACTGTATTACACCGTCATCGATCATTTTAATGCGATCGAACATCTAACTCGCGCCAATGGAGGCGCGGCAGCTGTGTTCTTTACAGCCCCGGGCATTACGGTAACCCCCTTAAAGGCGCTTGTCGACGAGACCATCCTTACGGCCTTCCTCGTGTTCGGAATTTTTGCCGTGACGGACGAATTTAATACCATGGCACCCCAAGCGAACTTCGGCGCTGTCGTGATCGGCATGATCGTGACGGTGATCGGTGCGTCAACGGGCTATCTGGAGGCGTGGGCGCTTAATCCCGCTCGCGACTTTGGACCACGGCTGTTCGCCTGGCTTCTCGGTTGGGACCGTGCCGCTTTCCCCGGCGCCGCTGGTTACTGGTGGGTACCGATCGTCGGGCCACTCATGGGCGGCCTGATCGGTGGTGCGTCACAACATCTGCTTATCCGGCAGTTTTACCCCCACGAAAAGAAGACCCTCCTATCCACCCGGCGTATCGGAAAGCCGCGCGGGAACCATCGCAATGAAGGCCGGACGGATTACGTCGACGGCACAGGCAGACAGGGCAATTGATGGGCGACATCCAATCGACTCCTTCCTGCAATCGTAAAGGTTAATGACTCATCATGCTCTCGGTTCTCGCCCTCGCACTTGCGCCGACTTTCTTTGTGATGATATTGGGTTATGCCGCCGGCAAGACCGGTCACATCAACAATCTGAACGTAAAGGAGCTAAACACGGTCGTAATGAGTTATTGCCTCCCCGCCTCCCTGTTTGTCGCGACAGCAACAACGCGGTGGTCCGATCTGATAGCTCAGTGGCCGATACTGCTGTCACTAACCATCACCATGATGGGCGTCTACATTCTCTGGTACGCCTATCAGAGATGGGCGCGCCAGCAGAATTCCAGCGAGGCCGCACTTCAGGCGTTGGCTGTCGGCCAGCCCAACTACGCCGCCGCCGCCTTCCCGGTCATCACTGCCCTGTTTGGCGCCGAGCACCTCTCGACTGTGGCGGTCGGTATTGCCGTTGGCTCACTTTTGCCCTCGCCCTTGACCCTGGCGCTGCTCGAACTCGACCAGAGCGGTCCCAGCGCCACCGGAGTTCACCAAGCACCGGCCCACGAAAAGGTCGATCCGAAGGTGAACGCGCTAAAAGAAATCCGGACGGCATGCCGTCACGCGCTCTCGAAACCGATCGTGCTCGCTCCAGTGTTTGGGATGCTCGTATCGATAAGCGGATGGCAATTGCCCGCCGCAGCAGTAGCTTCGTTGCGTCAGATCGGCGTTGCGGCTGGTGGCATGGGGCTTCTGGTAACGGGTGTCGTTCTGTCTCAAAGCAGGTTTCGACTGACGCTCAATACCGTCTTCGGAGTCGGCTTATCAAACATTGCACAGGCTCTTCTCGCCTACTTGATCTGTCGCTTGGTGGATGCGCCGCCTGAAATCACCAGGCTCGCGGTCATCATGGCGGCCCTTCCTTCAGGCTTCTTCGGCATCCTCTTCGGCAACAGCTACGGTCGAATTTCAGGTGAAGCGAATTCAACGATCATCGCAAGCACCCTGTTTTCGGCCATCACTTTGGCCGCTGCCATTGGATGGTCGTACAACTATGGTGGCTGATCGGTCACCCTTTTTTCCCTTCTTAAAAGGAGTGCTCAAAGTGCAAAAAACCATCCTTATTACCGGCGCAGGTTCAGGCCTTGGTGAAGGTGCGGCGATCGGCCTGGCAAAAAAAGGCCATACCGTCATCGCGACAGCCGAGTCCTGGCCGCAGGTCACGGCACTACGCGACAAGGTTGCCGAAATGAAGGTGCCCAACTTGACCGTCACCAAACTTAACATGCTGGATGCGTACGACATTGGTCATGCGGCGAAACTCGATTTCGACGTGCTCGTAAATAACGCCGGTATCGCCGAAGGCGGGCCCATAGCAGAGATTCCGATGCCCCTCGTCAGGCAGAACTTCGAGGTCAATGTGTTCGCGCTGCTAGACCTGACCCAGCGGGTTGTACGTCGTTGGGTACGGTCAAACAGGAAGGGCAAAGTGGTGTTCATATCCTCAATTGTTGCGCTGGTGAGCCCAGGCATGATCGGTACCTATTCGTCCACGAAGCACGCGGTGCAGTCAATTGCTGAATCCATGCAGGAGGAACTGAAGGAATTCGGCATACGAGTGCAGACCATCAACCCAGGGCCGTTCTTCACCGGCTTCAATGAGCGCGGCGTGGAAGCTGCGTATCGCTGGCTCGATGATGACGTGAACTTCACAAGCCGCGCCTCTTATAAGGCACAAACCGACGCGCTGCTCGACAAGCCGGAGATGCGTCTTAACCCGGAGGACATGATCGCCAGGATGGTCGAGTTGATCCCGGCGGAAACCGGCCCCTTCCGTACGATTTACCCCAAAGACACCGCGGACTGGGCGGTGGCTGCCGAACAGGCGATGCTCACACGAACCATCTGAGTGTGTCGCGCACAGGCGCCTTTCTGGCGCCTGCCCGCAGGCACGGGTAGCAGTCTGCAATGACGGCCCACCGGCCTTATGTATCGGCGAGAGGAGAAGCCACATGTGCGCACAACCAATGTACCTCGGCGGGGTTAATCAAGTACGCCGCAAGCTCTTCGTTGGAGCCTTGGCTGCGACCGCACTAGCGGCGGTGGCGCCGCTACGATCCAGGGCCGCTGATGCCGACCTTGCAGGGGTCAGGGCGCTCACCTTCGACATGCAGGGCACCGTCTTCAACTTCTACGATCCGATCGTGCAAAGGGCCCAAACCATTGGCCGAAAGTACGGAATTTCCGACGATTGGGCAGCAACACTGCCCGGCGACTGGAGTGATGGCGCGCACCACATCATTGTGGACATTTCTGCGCGTCGGCGCGAATGGATACCAAACACCGAGGTATACAGAGAAGCCCTGATGCCGCTGCTTGTCAGGCGAGGCGTCGCAGATCGCCTCTCAACCGACGACCGCGGCGAACTACTTGCCGAATGGGGAAAGATGGTTCCGTGGCCGGACTCGATCCCAGGTATCGCCCAGCTCCGAAAAAAATATACCGTGTCGACACTCACCAATGCGTCGATGTCGCAAATGACAGCGCTCGTGAAGGACACTGGGCTACCTTTCGATGAAGTGTTAACGGGAGAACTGAATCATGCCTTCAAGCCGGACCCAAAGGTGTATCAGCTAGCTGTCGACTATGTCGGCTACCGCCCAAACCAGTTGTTGATGGTATCGGCACATAAGTGGGACCTCCATGCGTCAAAACAGGCGGGATTCAAAACGGCCTATGTACCTAGACCACTGGAACTGGGCCCAGGGCGCGCAGCCGACCTCAAATCCGAAAGCTTCATCGACATAGTCGCCAACGATCTCGTGGATCTAGCCCGCAAGCTCGAATCCTGATCCGTCGGATTCGGGAATACCGGAGCCTGGTCCATGGAGCTTTGGGCCCGACAGTACGGTCCGGCATTCATTTCTCACCCGTTGGCAAGGTGAACTGAAACGTGGATCGCCGACCTGCGGCCTCGGACAGCCAAAGTCGCCCACCGTGTGATTCAACGATCGAACGGCTGATTCGCAGTCCCATGCCGGTACCATGAGGCTTGGTAGTGAAAAATGGATCGAAAATCTGGTCCGCGAGTTCGGGGGGCACGCCCGCTCCTGTATCCCGGACGGACACCACGATTTCGTCAAGGCTCCTCCACGATCTGACGACAATTTCTCTGGCGGAATCGATGTCCTTTATCGCTTCTATGCCGTTGACGATAAGATTCATCGCGACCTGCTGCAGTTGCACGCGATCGCCGATGACGGATGGGAGATCAGGCGCCAAATCGAGTTCCACCACTATCCCATAGCGATCGATCTCGCTAACCAACAAGCCGACGGTGTCACGGAGGATTTCGCCGACTTCGAGGACATCCCGATTCAAAGCCCCCTTCTCAAACTGCTTGCGGATTCTATGGATGATATCCGCTGCCCTGTGTCCATCCTGCACCATGTTCGTTGCAGCCGCCCGTGCCTCTTCCAGATCCGGGGTTTCACGCGACAGCCATCGCAGACAAGCACTCGCGTACGAAATCGCCCCTGTAATTGGCTGGTTGAGTTCGTGAGCTAGCGAAGCAGCGACCTCGCCCATTGTCGTGGCACGATTGAGTCGTGCCAGATCTGTCATTGCCTGACGTAAGTCTTCTTCCGCACGCTTGCGTTCCGATACGTCGCGGATCGCACCAACGAAATCGAGATTTCCCACATTGACCGTACGTCCCAAAGCGTGGACATATTTAATCCGTCCATCCGGCATAAGAAACCGATGCTGGCTGTCGAATTCTGTCTTTTCGCTAATCGCAGCTTCAAGCGCAACCCGAACAGATTCACGGTCTTCCGGATGAACTCGTTCTAACATCAGATCGAGGGAAGGTTTAACGCGGCGATCAAATTCTGTGATCCTGTATCCTTCTTCTGACCAGTAATGGTCGCCGTTTGAGGCATTCCAGCCAAAGGTACCCGTGTGACTGATTTCCTCGCCCTGAGCGAGGAACGCTTCGCTACGTTGCAGATTGGTGTAGAGCGTTGCGTTTTCGAGCGAGATCGCGGCCTGAGATGCTAACACTTGCAGGAGGGCCAAACGATCAGAAGTGAAAACTCCGGGCAGCAGGTTATTCTCGAGGTAAAGCACGCCGCGGAGTTCGGTCTGCTTTATGACCGGCAGACATAGGACGGAGCGCGCGCCACTTTTCTGAACATACTCATCGACCGAATAGACAGTGTCTGCCAACGCATCGTTGAGCAACACGCGTTGTCTTGTGCGAAGAACATAGTCCAGCGCCGGGCGCAAAAGGTCTGAGTGGCCAATCGTTGCCTGACCGACGGTTACGTGAATGCCACCGGGCCCGTCAGTCGCTTCAGCTTCGATCCGCGGCTCGCTTTCTTGGACGCCACCATGAACCAGAATGAGCAGTCCGCGATTGGCGCCCGCATTCTGGACGACGAGCCTCACTAACGTTTCGATGAGACGCGGTAGAAATATTTCGCTCGAAAGAGCCTGTGACAGCTTGAACACCGTGGCGAGATCCAGAAGCGCCGCTGGCGATACAATCGTAGCCGTCGCGCCCGGTGATGCGGCTTCGTCCAGGATTTGCGGATAGAGTCGATCCAGTTGTCGGACCTTTCCGTCAGCCCCCCAACTAAGGAAGCAGCTGCGAGCATCGCGCAGATATGCTCGCGCCGTCTTCTCAAAACCCCGCGCAGCATAAAAGCGCCCCGCGAGTTCATTTGCTGTGGCTTCGTTATGCAAGAACCCATTAGCCTGCGCTGAACGAATAGCCTTTTCGTATAAATGTTCGGCCTCGGTCACCCGCCCTTCGACCCTCGCGATTTCCGCTTCAACGAGTGCGGAGCAGTTTTCGAAATTGTCTGGACATCCCTCGGCCCATCTCGCAAGCTTCGCGTGATGCTCGTACACCGCTTTGAACTCCGGGCTCTGCACATCCTCTGACGTCGAGTCCATGCCACTCGAAAGCGCGAGAGCCCTAAAGAAGTGATATTCCACCTGGTCGAAATAAGACTGCGACCTCGCGAAAAGTCGTGCGGCATTTTCCGAGGCCTTGATGGCACATGCGAAGTCTCCCGCGTAGAACAGCGCTTGCAACTTACGAATCCAATACCAGCACTCCGGCCTTGCGAGCGTGGGGTTATCTGACAAATGCCGTTCGAACGCAGCCTCATCAAAATCACCGTCATCGAACGATCCAAACCTGTCGGTAAGGCCACGAAGCGTTCGCACAAACATGATTTGCGTTTCAATCATGCTAATGACACGGCCAAATCGCAACCTTGCCGCGAATTCAAGGCCTGCTTCCGCTTCCAGTTGCACCTCGCTCAGGGGGTCGGCGGCCATCAGCATGTTGATGTAAAGGTTCGTGCAACTGTAAGCAGCGAACGTCAGATCCCCTGAGCGGTTTGCCTCATCAAAAGCGCGCCGGACAAGCTCCCGCCCCGCCCGTACGTGACGCTTCCACGGAATGATCAGGTTGCCAAACCGCATGTAAACCCGTGCTCGGAACCGGGTGAGTCCGTGCCTTTCTACCAGCTCATATGCCAACTTGCCGAGCTGGTAGCCCGCGTCATAGTTCCCGAATTGAGATCCCGCTAGCACCCCCAAAGTAACATACGCGAAACACGATGCATCGCTGTTTCCATGCCTGAGACTCAGATCGACAATACGGCACAAAATGAGCGCGTGCAGGTTCTCGTCCGTGAATTGAGCGATTGAAACGGCCTCGGTGTAGACCTCGAGAATATCGAGCAAAGTCGAGTCGGTTAGCAAAGGGGCGTCGATGAGTGCTTCCATTCGCCGATTGGCTATCATAGCCCACACACGATGGAACTCCTTCGCGGCTTCCTCACGGTCGGGTTCCGCTGACCAATGTTCACCGCGCCCTTTCTGATACTCGATAAAGGCTTCTACGCCGCTGTAGCTTCTGTCCATCAGGTTATAAAGCGTCAACTGCAGGCGAGTGATAAGTGCGGCGTGGCGAGGATCCCTAGCCCGCGGGCGTAGCATCGCCAGCCGGCTTTCCGCTGCATCCAGCCCCCCCGTCAGCAGCTCGCATTCGGCAAGAAGGCTCTCGATCGAGAAGATCAGGTCTTCATTGCCATTCCATGTTTCATCCGTCAACATGGCTCGGCCGCGGCGGAGATACCCTATCGCCGATATGTAGGCCGTTGATGACTTAGCGCGTCTGCCTGCAATCAGGTTCAGGTGTGCAATCCGTTCATGCTCCGCTATCGACGCGGCTAGCGACGCCCCACGGTTCAACTGATTGACGATCTCAAAGATGCGTTCTTCGATCGCGGCTGGCGACGTATGATCTGCCATCAGCATGCCGATTCTAAAATGTGCCTTCGACCGCTGACTCTCCGGAATAGTGGAATATGCGGCCTCCTGAACCCTGTCGTGCAAAAAACGGTACGATTCGTCGGACCTCAGGATAAGCCCGCTTTGAACAGCCGGCCATAGCTGGCGATGCATTTCATTGACCGAGTCCCCGTGCACAAGCCGCAGTGTCGCGAAGTCGACGCGGTTACCAATGCATGCCAGCTGCTGCAGCGCTACCCTTGTCTCGGGTGCTAGATGGTTGAGCTTATCGACCATCAAGTCCGCGACATTGTCGGTATATCCCTTCGCGCGAATTCGCTCAAGATCCCAACTCCATTGGGGTCTCCGGTGATCTAGAAAAAGCAGGCCCTCGTCGGCCAGAGCATAAATGAACTGGATTGCGAAGAAGGGATTGCCATTCGTCTTTTCTTCAAGCAGTCGTGCTAAAGGAGCAACGCATTGCCGATCGCGACGTAGAGTATCGGCCAGCAGCAACTCGAGATCGGGGCGGCTCAACGGCCGGAGGACAATCTCATGGACAGCCGATCCTGACTGCTGGATTGCTGCGACCTTGCCCTTCAGCGGATGCGTCGGTGAGACTTCGTTGTCGCGATAGGCGCCTATCAATAGCAGATGTTTAACGTCAGGCTGCGTGAGCAGGTCTTCAATCAGATCCAGGGTGGCCGCGTCGATCCATTGCAGGTCGTCGAGGAAAAGAGCTAGAGGATGGTCTCGGGTGAAAACGTTGACGAGCCGCCGGATCACGCGGCGAAAGCGTAATTGCGCATCTCGCGGCGGCAGCGGAGGGACAGGAGATCGCTCACCAATAATCAGCTTCAGGTCCGGGACGAGATCGACGACCAGCTGTCCGTCGGCGCCCAGTTCCTCTCCGATCGCCTGGCGCCAGTGACTAATCTCTGCCGCACTCCTGGTGAGAATCAAACGAACCAGGCCCCCTAGAGCTTGCGCCAGAGTCGCAAAGGGAATGTCCGTCTTGTATCGATCAAACTTCCCGGATGCGAAAAGACCTCGTGACGGAACGAGCGGTTTGTGAAGCTCGTTGACAACGGCAGATTTGCCGACCCCCGAATATCCTGACACAAGGACGAGCTCTGGATGGCCGCCTGCGGCGACCCGGTCAAAGCACGCTATCAACGACTCGACTACATCTTCCCGACCATAAAGCTTTTCGGGGACCAATAATTGGTCGGGCATGTCGCGCTCGCCCAGCGGAAAGTCATCGACGCGTCCTTCTGCCAGCCACTGAGTCAGACATCGCCGAATATCACGCTCCACGGCCGCAGCAGTCTGGTAGCGCGCTTCCGGCGTTTTGGCGAGCAGTTTCATAACGATGGACGACACGACAGACGGAACATGCGGTTTCCGTTCTTGCGGCGGGAGGGGCTGTCGCGCGATGTGGCAGTGCACCCACTCCATCGGATCCGAAGCTGTAAACGGCAGATCGGTTGTCAATAGCTCGTACAGTGTCACGCCTAGCGAGTACAGGTCGCTGCGAGCATCGACCGAGCGATTCATGCGCCCCGTCTGTTCCGGGGACATGTAAGGAAGTGTCCCTGCGACGATTTCAGCAGATACGGGAGCAAGTCTCTCTCGCGGCAGTCGGGACGCGATACCAAACCCCATCAGCCATGCTCGCCCCGAGCGATCGACGAGCACGTTGGCCGGCTTGATATCTCGATGGATAAGCCCATGCCGGTGCGCCTCGCCCAGCGCCGCAGCGAGGCCGGCTGCGATCCGCAGGCATTGGGCCAGGTCGAGCGGCTCATCGCTATGCGCAGCGATAATCCTATCCAGCGGCTCCCCGCCTGGATCCTGAAGAACCAGGGTCGGCCGCCCGGCATATCGTGTCAGCTCCAGGGGAACAGCCGCCCAGGCCGGATCAAGTTCCGACGCGAGCGACCATTCGTACTCCAGCCGGCGCACACCTTGGGAAGTCGACCGGTGGGCCGCCGCGAGCGCGATGACCGGCGCCAGTGTGCCGATGTTCTTGCCGCGGTAAAGCATCAGGCCCGCCTCCTCGCGAAGAGGCTTCAGCATGTAACCGGAATCCTCTGTCATTCGAGTGCACGCCCTTCAGGCTGGTTTCGGCTGAATCGATGATTGTGTTAAAGCAACGAAACGCGACATGACCATGGTCTGTGCGCCTCTTATGCCCCAAGTACACGGTCGTGACCGGAGCAGTCGGCAATGCGATGAACGGGTCAGAAACGGCTTGCTACGCAGGCCGCGCGTCCTTCGGGACAAAAAGGACAAGCGCTCCGCCGATAAGCATCGCGATGGCAATCCCGTAGAGACCAGTAAGCGAGCTATTCGTAGCCATGCTGGCAGCGCCGAACGCATATTGAGTTGCATAACCTGCAGATGCCGCCACCGTGTTGAGCAGTCCGATTCCTACGGCTGCAGCGTCGCTCCTAAGATAACTTGTCGCGTAGGCCCAAAACACGCCGACACACGAAAGAATACCGGTGTACGCCAGTGACAAAGCAGCTATCGCGACGAAAAAATTGACGTTTTTCTGAGTAGCAACCAGCAGGGAAAGAGCGCTCACGGCTGCGGCAATCGCATAGTGCCATCGACGCTCGTGGAACCGGTCTGACGAAAATCCCCAGACGATCATCCCAACACTTGCGCAGACAGATGGAATCGCAGCAATCAAACCGTTCCGAGTGAGCGACTGTATGCCCAGATCCCGCAGTATCTGGGGGAGCCAGTAAGCGAAACCGGAGACAGCCGCACCACCGATGGTCTCGACGGTAGCGAGG
Source organism: Burkholderia sp. E7m39 (assembly GCA_001319865.1). Classification (GTDB taxonomy): domain Bacteria; phylum Pseudomonadota; class Gammaproteobacteria; order Burkholderiales; family Burkholderiaceae; genus Paraburkholderia; species Paraburkholderia bengalensis. Next base: position 23,658 of record BBSL01000259.1, read on the forward strand.
ATAAGGAACGTCTTGGAATTGAGCACGTGACGCGCGGCTGATCGGGTGCGCCCGGCACACTTCGCCCGGACGTCCGACTCCAATGCCAATGCGACCCGTTCCTTCTCGGGCGCAGTCAGCCACCTGGTAGTTTGCGGCGTGTCCTGGATTAAAAAGTGCGCAATAAAACCTACGATTATCGAAGGGATGCCCTCTAACAGAAACATCCATTGCCAGCCTTTTAATCCATAGACATGATGCATGCTGTCAAGCAGATAACCCGACAGCGGTGCGCACAAGATACCGGCGACAGGAACGGCAGCAAGGAAAATGGCAAGCATCCTCGCGCGCAACGCAGCCGGAAACCAGTAGGTCAGGTAAAGGTAGACACCCGGGGCAAGCCCTCCTTCGGCGAGGCCCAGCAGGAACCTGAGCACATAGAATTGCGTCGGCGTAGAAATGAACATCATTAGCGACGACACAGTTCCCCAGGTCACCATTATCCGGCAGATCGTTGCGCGTGCTCCCATTTTCGCCAACAGCAGGTTGCTCGGAATGCCGGCCAGCATATAGCCAAAGAAAAATATACCGGCGCCCCTCCCGTACATCACATCGGTCAGACCGAGCTCTGTCGAGAACTGGAGTTTCGCGAAACCTATATTCACACGGTCCATATAGGCAAGCACAAACACCACGAACAAAAGCGGCATAAGCCGCCAGCCTATTCTCTTAAAGACCGAATGTGGTTGTCCCGTGTTGTTTGAGGATGGCGCCTTTGAGCGCACGGGCTGCGGACATATGTTCACGAGCCACCTCCTTCGTGGCGTTGTGTGACAGACATCGTGTTCCGGGGGTGACAATTCACCGGATTTCTATTACAAACTGTTTTACTCTACCGCTATTTCGAGTCGATGGCATCGCAAGGTCTGTCCCGCGCGGAGGCATACGATCCAGCCCTCTTTGCTGTGCTGTAGAGGAGGTGAGAGCTACTTGAAAAGTTTCTGGCTCGTCGCGGTTTCGACGATGACGGCGTCGGCCGTAGCGATGGCTCAAAGCACCGTCACGCTTTACGGAGTGATCGATGAAAGCCTCCTGGTCAGTACCAACAGCAACGGGGGCCGGGTGCTTCGTCTAAGCGACAACGGCATACGCGGAAACCGGATCGGATTGATAGGAACAGAGGATCTAGGCGACGGAAAGGCGGCGATCTTTCGCCTCGAAAACGGATTTAACGCGACAACCGGCTCAATGGGCCAAGGAGGGCGACTTTTTGGCAGTCAGGCTTTGGTCGGGGTCACAGGCAACTCTGGCACGGTGCTAGCGGGAAGGCAAATCAACACCGATGCGTCCCTTATTGCTGTGAATTTCGCGGCTGCGACACAGTGGGCAGGCGTTCTGGCGGCACACCCGGGGGACGTGGACAATCTCTACGATACATTCAGGGTTCCGGGCGCTCTCAAATACATCGCGCCTAAGATTGGCGGTTTCGATTTTCAAGCGCTCTACGCCCCCGGGGGCGTCGCGGGCAACGGGCCCCGCGCCCAGGTTGCGTCTGCCGCCGTTAGTTACTCCCTTGGACAGATAGCGATCGGCGCAAGCTACAGCAGCGCCCAGACACCAAATCTTGGCCTGGCCGCCGGAACCGCAAATGCCAACACTGTCACCGTTCCGCCAGGCGCAAACTATACGTCGCCCGTCGACAGCGGATTCTCGTCCGCCCACGCCTATCAGGTCCTCTCGTTGGGTGCCTCTTACAGTAGCGGTTCCGTAACGCTGGGCGTGCTATACACGAACACCCGGTTTCGGGGTCTAGGCGATCCGAGCGCCGGCCCCAATCCTTTAGAGTACACGGGTGATGCCAATTTCCATAATGTTGAACTGAATGGCAGATACTCCATTTCGCCAGCGCTTTCGGTCGGAGCCTCATACAACGTTACGACCAGAAACAGCGTTTCCACCCTCCACCGACCAGAAGGACTGGGTCCCGCACGATACCTGCAGGCCGTGGTAGGCATCCGATACATATTGCAAAAAACCGTCTTCGTCTACCTTGAGGCAATGATGCAGCACGCGTCGGGTGTCGACTCCACCGGGCGGAGCGCGGTAGCGGCGAATGCAGCCGTTGGCGCGTCATCGAGCGCACAGCAAAGCGCAATGCGAGCGGGCCTGAATGTTAGTTTCTAGGAGCACGAGCATTCGATCTAATTTTCGTACGGTTGCAAGATTTTTGCGATCAGTGCAAGCAGGCGCTCATCGTCCACCGGCTTCGAAAAGAAACCGGCAGCACCGCCGTCGCTCGCTCGATCTGAAATAGCTGCTGTCGGGTATGCGGTAATAAAGATCACTGGAATGGGACACTCCCACTGTCTGATTGCGCGGAGCAGCGCAAACCCATCCAGATCTGGCATCTGGACATCTGTTATTACCAGTGTCAACCTTGACCGATGAGTATCGTCGATTAGTTCTTTCGCTGACGAATAGATCGCGACTTGCCAATCAGCCGAGCGAAGCACGCTCGAGAGGCCCATCCGGATAGACTCGTCGTCGTCGACCACGCCAATCACAGCGGAAGAGCGCTTTGATTTCATCTGGACTCCGGACGCTGTGCGGGATTCAGACAACCAAACTTAGCGTACGTTACAGTCCGGGGCCGGTAAGGACAATAACACCTTCGAATGATGCGCAAAGTACTCCACTTTACTTGCCCCGAGACCCATTACACTTACAGTGTGGGCACTAGCTGGACCCTTCCTCCAACACTGGCCCCAATTTTTTCACGAGGTCAGCCACGGATCGGGCATGTAGCTTGTGCATCGCTCTTCCACGATGTATCTTGACCGTCACTTCGCTCAGGCCGAGTCGATCCGCAATCACCTTGTTCAGCAGACCATCCATGACGAGGCGAATTACTTCCTGCTCTCGCCTCGTTAGCGCCTCGTAGTCCTTGCGAATGTCGGCGGCGGCTTTTTGTTTGCGAAGGGCCTCTTCGTCTTTAACGAGGGCCGCCGTAACAGTATCGATCAGCGTCTGCTCTTTGTACGGCTTGGTCATAAAGTCGAAGGCACCGGCTTTCATGGCTTTTGTCGCCATTTCGATATCCCCGTAGCCGGTGAGAAACACGATTGGAAAGCGGATTCGCTTCCTGAACGACTCCTGCTGCAATGCCAGCCCGCTGGCTCCCCGCAGACGGATATCCAAAATCAGACAGCTTGGCACCTCCGGCAAAGGCGCGGCCAAGAATTCGTCAGCCGATTCAAACGCGTTGACCTGAAGTCCAACTGACCTGAAAAGCGAACTCAGCCCGCCCCTGACCGATGGGTCATCGTCAACCACATACACGAGCGGGCGCAGTGCGGACCCTGTCCCTGGTCGGACTGCATCTTCTTTCATGACTGATCCACCGTCGGAACGTGACTCGCAGGAGGTGCTGCGACGCGCTTCTAATATACCAAGCGGTGGAGACCAAAGACAACGTAGGTCCACTTGCTCTGCACGCGCATCCAGTTGGACTCGGCAGACGCGGATCGCAGGGATCAGTCGGCAGGCGCCTGAGCCGTCCGTGGCGGTCATCCACTGCCCAGCGCGCGAGCCCAAGGGTTTTTATGTATGACGTCGCGCCGCGCTGCAGCGTCCTGCACCGGGATGGCAATTTGACCAAGCACATATTCGCGGTTCTTTCGGCTGCCGTGTGACTGCGCGTGCGGTCGTAGCCGGGCACGGCCTTTAAGCGTGCCCGGGCAGTCGAGCGCGGGCTTTGCTCGCGCTCAACGTAGGCAAGCGCTGGCCTGTGACGCCGGAACCCGGAGAATGACTTCTGAGTCCAGTGACAGAGACATCGAACGGCTCCCCCATCCGGCGCTTCAGGTCTTTCGAGTAAAGAGCGTGTTACTTGGCAGCCGCCGGAAAATCCGCGCCGATACTGGTCTCACGCCATTTTTCGATATCGGCCAGTGTGGCCTGCAGGCGCTTCGTTACCGCATCGACCCCGAACGCCCCCAAAACCAGATGACGAGGTGCCTTCTCACCCGATTCGGTGATACGGATCATCGCTTGCGCGGCGCGTGCCGGATCGCCCGGCTGTTGGCCGCTGTATCCCACCGTCATCTGCAAGCGCTTCCCGGCCGTCTCTGCGTAGTCACTGATGCGAACCGGGGTCTGTCTAAGCGAGCGCCCTGCCCAGTCCGTACGAAAGGCTCCCGGTTCGACGCACGTAACCTGTATCCCGAGTGGCTCCGTTTCGAGCGCGAGCGAGTCGGACCAACCTTCGACAGCGTGCTTGGTCGCGACATAGTAGCCTGCGCCAGCGAATCCCATCAGGCCACCTACTGACGTAATGTTGATCACATGGCCCTTGCGCCGCGCACGCATCCCCGGCAGTACAGCGCGCGTTACCGCAAAAAGGCCGAAGACGTTCGCTTCGAACTGAGCCCGAATCTCGCTCTCGACCCCTTCTTCGACTGACGACTGGTACCCATACCCTGCATTGTTCACGAGCACGTCGACGACTCCAAACCGCTGATGCGCCGCTTCGACAGCGCTCTGGATCTGAGCTGCATTAGTCACGTCAAGCGATATCCGCATCAGGCGACTGTCGGCATCGCTACCCGGGGCCGCCAGATTCTCTAGCGTTGCAACATTGCGCGCCGTCGCAACGCAGCGCCAGCCACGCGCCAGAACCGCTCGCGCGAGTTCCCTACCGAAACCTGTTGAGCAACCAGTGATGAACCAGACAGGCACTTCAGATGTAATCATGCAAGCCTCTTTGATATCGATATGGACAAGATCAGCGTGAAATCGCTGAGGCGGTGATAGTAGCGATTCACTGCAAATATTGCAGATGGATTACCGGCGCCGCCGGCATGAATGATGTTGATGATGATGCAGATAGATGTGCGGTTCTGGCGAACTAATCTCCTGTTCCTCACCACTGGTTTAAGCACGATTTCCCGAGAAAAATTGAACAAAGCACGTTGGATATGCGTGACGGTCAATACAAGCTCTGCTCGTCACATTTTGTCCATGTCGACATCAATAGCAAAAAGCGTTGCCGATTCGTCAACAACGCGAGACAAAAATGGACTGCTGTGACCGCCGTGAGTCCATTGAAGCCCGAGCTTGCCGCACGCTCGTCCTCTTGGGCGGCGACTAATGTAATGAACGCCCCCACCGACCGGGTGGGTGACGGGAAGTGGCGGACCCTCGCGGGCCGACGGCATCAAAGTGCCCAAATGGAAGATCATTGAGGTCTTCACATGCTAACGGGAGGTCAGAAATGAAATATACGACGGTCGGGTTGGATATCGCGAAGAACGTCTTCCATCTTCACTGGGTGGACGCCGGCACAGTGAGATGGTGAACAGACAGTTGAAGCGGGCTGCATTCCTCGAGCATTTCGCGAATCGCGAACCATGTCTTATCGGCATGGAGGCATGCGGCGGCTCGCAGCACTGGGCGCGACGATTGATGGAGACGGGTCATCAGGTCAAGCTAATGCCAGCGAAGTTCGTCGAGACATTCAATATCGGTAACAAGATGTCTCGCCCTCACTAAACAGTATATAAACAAGAACAACAAGCCAGCGACAAAACGCAAATGGCATCAGGCAAAGGACAATTCTCGCCAGTTACTCACCCCTCTGGCGCATGAATTGCCTTTAGAACCTCATCGGTGAATCTGGGATCGCCCACTCGGACGTCTGCGGACAACCGCGCGGTAACTTCTTGCAGTACCCAACCGTTACCGTCAGGATCATTGAACGAAGCGTACGAAGCATAACTTTTACGAAGCGGATTCAATCCGTTTTCGACGCTCTCTCCGTTCGCATGATGGAATACGCCGCCCATATCATGGAATGGCTCGCTTATCGCAATTCCCCGTCGAAGCAGTTCATTGCGCGCTGCCTCGATGTCGGATACGACAAGATGAAAGGCCTGCGAAGAGCCTGGCGCCGCCGTCGTCATGTTTTTACCGAACATGATTGAGCATCTCGACCCGGGTGGCGTGAACTGGATCGCCCGGTAGTCGTCCCCTTCACTGTAGTCGAGATCTTGATATAAAAAAGCGTGCCGCGATCAACGTCCGTGACAGGAATGACGACGATCTCAAGCTTCATATCGAAAGTGAGGAAGTCCGCGATATCAGCGGCGCGCGGGTCTTTCGTCGATGCGTTGTCCATAGTTGACGTCCCGTAGGCTTCGCGTTGCTGAGGCGTCGAATGCATGAAAGCACCATAGGAGAAAACGCAGCGCAAAAGTATAAGAAGATCACGACACGATACTTTTCATTGATGACAGATGGAACATGTCGGCGTTGTCGGCCGTGCTAACGCACATGCATCGCGCCCAAGAGCAGGATCTATAAAGATCGGCAGATTTTCTGCCCGCTCACCGATGGTCAAGTATTCCACCCGCACGTGCGGCCGCCGCTGCTGCCCCTCCTGTTCCCCGACCCTCGCAGCGCCTAGTCCATGAGCGCCCCCATCGCCCCTCGCGCCTGCCGTCGCGGCGGGACGGTGGAGATGTATTGACAAGGAGATTGACAAGCCGCCCATCCGCGAGTCGTGCCTCGGTTTCTTCCCGTCGTACATCGATGCCGAGTCGCACCGCGCGCCACATCGGCAAGTCGTCCTATGACACAGGTTCGCCGATATGGTACCGCTCTGCACAAAGCTGCAGAATCCTTACCACAAGGCCAACCGCATCGACGAGCTGTTTCCATGGAACGTCGCAGACAGGTTGCGCAAATCGGCCGCCCCGCCTATGGGCTCCATGTAATGACTGCGATCCGGGCAGATCCAGATACATCCTGTCCATGAATGGTAATGCGCAGCCAGAAATTATGGGGAGCTTGCATTGCAACAATGGATTATGTGCATTGTCGCAAGAATTTTATGTTCTGCGGCTCTGACAGCGGAGGCGAGCGTGCGGCCGCAATGTATTCGCTCATCGAAAGCTGCAAACTCAATGACATCGATCCACGCACGTATCCGAGCCACGTGCTTACGCATATCGCAGACCGGAGATCGTGGGCGACGGGAACACGAAAACCAGTTTCATGCTTCACCACGAAATAGTACGGAGCTTGAATTACGGTCAGAAATCCTTGCCAATCTCGCGTTGAGAAGCGAACGTAAGGCAAGGGTGCAGATCGTGGGTTCTTTCGATTCGTTCAATAAACTATGACGTCGCCTGCCGGTCTGCAAGTCGAAATCATACGAAAGTATGCCCTGCCCATGCGATGGTGTGCTTCGCGTCACGCGATCGCACAATGGCGTGTCGCATAGTGCGTCGCTACGCTCTTTTCATATCACCATGCGCGGCATGATTCCTTTCATCTCACCATGTGCAGTACATTGGCGTCGCCAGAAGCATGAGCATTTGTCGCCTGCCTGAGACATGGTGATTCGGATCGCTTCATTCACAATTGCGCTGCATGGTTAATCAGGATGTTGTCGTGAGGTCCCTCGTTGGCGTTCTTGCCGTCGCTACGATGTGTTCTGTCTCAGCAGGTGTGATTGCGCAGCAGGGTGACCATCCCGATCCGCGGGCAGCAACAACAAACCGTCGCTAATCCCGGTGATTCGAGTTACGGTGGAGGGCCGGGGGGAACAGGTTCGGGCGAGTCACCGCATGCACGCGGGCCCTTTCCGCATGACGGCGCTAGCACTTCACGCGGCGACAACTGCGTCGGCCCCGTGAGCTATTGCAATCTGTACTTCGGTAGCTGATTACGTTGAGGAGTTGCTATGCGAGACGATCATCGTCCATCGTATCGACCGCGTCGTCGTTTTCTGGAATCAGCGACCATGACCGTCATGATGGGCGCGTTGGGAAGGGTTGCATTTGCAGAGGCGGGCGCTCCCGACATACAGGTTGTACAACGCGGCACGGGCGACGCGACGGCGATCCGCCCGCTTCGGGTGCATGCATCCGAAGCACAGCTGGCCGATTTGCGAAGACGGATCACGGCGAGTAAATGGCCCGAGCGCGAAACGGTAATGGACGCATCGCAGGGCGTGCAGCTTGCAACGATGCAGAGCGTCGCACGCTACTGGGCGAGGGAATATGATTGGCGCAAGATCGAAGCGCGGCTGAATGCGCTGCCGCAATTCGTGACCGAGATCGATGGGCTCGATATTCACTTTATTCACGTCCGTTCAAAGCAACCCAAAGCGTTGCCGATTATCGTGACGCACGGCTGGCCCGGTTCAATCATCGAGCAACTGAAGATTATCGATCCGCTGACGAACCCGCTCGCGCATGGTGCGAGTGCATCCGATGCGTTCGATGTCGTGATCCCATCGTTGCCGGGTTACGGATTTTCCGGCAAGCCTTCGGCGACCGGCTGGGACCCTGCACGCATTGCCAGAGCGTGGATCGTACTGATGCAACGCCTCGGATACACGCAATACGCGGCACAAGGGGGCGATTGGGGAAATGCCGTGACGGAACAGATGGCACTTCTCGCACCGCCGGGGCTTGTTGGCATTCACACCAATATGCCTGCCACGGTGCCTGAGGACATTGCGAATTTGCTCAAGTACGGCCAGCCCGCGCCGGCTGGACTGTCGGCCGACGAAAAGCATGCGTTCGACCAACTCGACGTCTTCTACAACCACGGTCTGGGCTACGCTCAGGAAATGGCGAACCGTCCGCAGACGCTTTATGGAATCTGCGATTCCCCCATCGGCCTGGCCGCATGGATGCTCGATCACGACGCTGCCAGCCAAGCACTGATCGCTCGCGTTTTCAGCGGTCAGCCAGAAGGTTTGTCGCAGGATGACGTCCTGGATAACGTCACGCTGTACTGGCTAACAAATACAGGCATTTCTTCGGGACGCCTCTACTGGGAGAACAAGCTCGACTTCTTTGCTCCGAAGCATGTGGCTATACCCGTCGCGGTGAGCGTATTTCCAGACGAGATATACGCAGCGCCAAAAAGTTGGACCGAGAAAGCATACCGCAACCTGACTCACTACAACCGCTTACCGAAGGGCGGACATTTCGCGGCATGGGAACAGCCTGAACAGTTTACCGATGAGATTCGCGCGAGCTTCAGATCACTACGCTGAGCGAATTTCCCGGATTGGCCGCATCCTTGTCTGACCGCGCTGCATTTGGCGGATACCGTGCCGGAATTGTTCGCGAGTAAAAAAACGCGGATTGAGATCAAAGGCTTCTGACCAAGCTCACACGCGACCCTGCCGTACAACCTCGCCAGCAGACGGGTAATGCCACATCCTGTAGCACACGTCTATTGCGCTCATATACGCAGGTGCATGAGAATCTTTTCTCGGTTTATGAATTAAGCGAAGGCAGTTGGATGATGAACGAGAAACTCTTCATTCCTTTGATCTCACTGGGTTCTCTGATGGGACCTACGATTACGTATGCGCAATCCAGCGTTTCTCTCTATGGGAGACTCGACTCTGGTTTGAGCTTCATCAAGACTAGCACAGGCAACCAGTACGGTGCTTTCTCTGGCGGCATGTTCGGCGACCGTTGGGGCTTCAAGGGAAAAGAAGACTTAGGAAACGGGCTCGCAGCGATCTTTCAGCTGGAAAATGGCTTTAGCATAACCACGGGTCAATTGAGACAGGGCGGCCGCCTGTTTGGTCGACAAGCCTATGCAGGTTTAGCCGATAAAGACTATGGGACGATTACGCTAGGCCGGCAGTACGATCCCGTCGTTGACCTGGTTCAGCCTCAAACGGCCGATATCACGTATGGCGCCTCATTCGGCACACCAGGCGACATCGACAACTATGACAACACGGTCCGTATTTCCAATTCAGTCAAGTACGTGTCGCCCACCTATCGAGGCTTCACGTTCGAGGCATTGTATGGCCTCGGAGGCGCCGCCGGTGCGCCGGGTGAATCGCAGTCATGGAGCGGTGCGGCCCGGTTCGTTGCCGGACCGTTCAGTTTCGCGGCGGGTTACCTGCATTCCAGCAACGCAAACGGACAACCCGCGCGCAGTGCCTGGACCAGCACCACTTCCGACACGTTCTTCAGCAGCCCGATCAACAACGGGTACCAGACCGCGAGTTCCGTCGGCATCGCGCGTGCTGCAGCAGAATATGTGAAGGATAAGGTGACCGTCGGGGTGTCCTACAGCAACGTGCAGGCAACACGCGACAGTCAATCGACGTTCGCCTCCAATGAGCATTGGAATGTCGGCACCGCGTTTTCATCCTATCAGCTGACGCCAGCAGCAGCCGTTGGCCTCAGCTATACCTATACGCACGCGAGCGGCGATACTTCCGCGACGTACCATCAGGTGAACACCGCCGCGACCTACAGCTTCTCTCGTAGAACGGAAACGTATGCCGTCGCGGGATACCAGCACGCAAGCGGCCTTCAACGGGTGGCGACGGGCGGCACGCGCGAGGCCCAAGCTTCGATCGGTTCGTTCGGCATTGCAGGAAGTTCGACCCAGGTACTTGCGATCGTCGGCATCCTCCACCGGTTTTAGAACCTTTCGATCCGGGCGGCGCGAAACGTAACGCCACGGCGTTAGCAGGCGCGCTGTAATCAAGTGCCGCGCCGCCTTTATTAACTCGGCCGAATGCACATCGTCGAAACGACAAGCGTCCGCGGCTGTTCTCCGCAGCGCGGACGCACTATCAAAGAAGACTCGAAAGTCAGTCACGAAAGCAAAGCGCCACTAACGACACTCGAAAAAACGATTCAATCGAAGGCTATCGATGGCGAAACGAGCCCACGCTTGGCCAGAAATGCAAACATGCCCTCCTTCTGACCTTCCGTCGCAAACGCGGCATGAAAAAGCCGACGCTCGTGCAGCATGCCTTCACTCAACGGCTCAAACGCCCGGTTGACGGCTTCCTTGGCTAGTCGCACGGCGGGCAGGTTGTATCCGGCGATGGTGTGCGCGGCCTCCAGCCGGCTTTCCTGCGCCCGCCACGCTAGGCCCCGTTGACGGCCTCCTTGAACGGTTTACCTGCAGTGAACTTCACGGTTTTCGCGGCCGGGATCGTAATGGTTTCGCCCGTCGAGGGATTGCGTCCGGTGCGCGCCGACCGGGCGCCCGTCGAAAACGATCCGAAGCCCACCAGTTGTACCGTGCCGCCCTTCGTCAATTCAGCGGTAATCGAAGTGCCAAGGAGTCGTGCCCGACATTGTCACGCTGGGCAAGCCGATGGGTAACGGCTACCCGGTGGCTGGCCATGCGGTGCGCCCAGAGGTGGTCGCCGGCTTCGGCCATGATATGCGCTACTTCAATACGTTCGGTGGCAATTAAATGGCGATCACGGCCGCGCAGGCAACGCTCGACGTGCTGGGCGGCGACGCTAGAGGCGTCGCAGTTGCACGCCTGCGATCCTTATGTCGTACACTACCCCCCGTCGAGCGGGAGTGCGTCTGGGTGATGTCTGGCGCGCAGGTCACGCCGCGAGGCGGCGTGCAATCGACCTATGTCACACCACGCGTAAAAATCAGTGCGAATTCGACCGGCCTGAGCGCGAATGCGCTAAGCCAGATGGGCCATATATCAGGCTGACGCGTTGAAACCAACGAAAGATGCTCAATACTTCCCTGCTATCGCACGAAGCATCGAATTGTCGTCGAGGGTCAAGCACGCCCGTCGCACACCTGAGCCGATTTCTTCCAGCGCAATCAGCTGTCGCTCGAGTAGGCCGTCGACCTCGTCCTGAGCGAGATCGATCTGATCGGACGCGGATTTGATCACCATCAACGTGGCCAACTCATGGGGACCTAGCATCTCGCGTCTCCTAAAGTATCGGTCGATTGTGACGATGGCTACGGTCGTCCCATGACAAAGGGGTCGATCGATCCTTCTGTCGCTGCAGAGGCGATTTGGGCGGCTGAACCGGGCGGGATGTCATGATCAATGCCGTTGGTCGCCGCGCTACACCGTCACCTGTGGCGGCACGGGATACGAGGCTACATACATGGCCGCGTCACGTCGGCCGCGAGCAGACAGCTTGACGGCCAGCACATCGCGAAACATCTCAAAACTAGCCGGACCATGCGTTTCAAGGAATGAAAGCACAGTGCTTTGGACTTCTTGGCGCAAGTTCTCGTCGGTCTGGCAGCTTGCCATACAGGACGCACCGCGTGACAGTTCGAGTTGAAAATCGATTTCACATTGCCTGTACAGCAGGTGCCTGCCTCGAACGTTGATGCCCGGCATCTCGCATTCTCCAGCACATTGGATTCCATTCCAGGAAGTCTATCGGGCAGATTCGTTGGAGTTTTATATTGCCGGGGCGTACGTAAATGAACGTATCGGGACGTGCCGGCAGCACTGGGCGCGGCGCCGGCTTTTCTTGTGGTAGGCGCAATAGAAACACGTGCGCATGCACACGGTACTTGCACGCTTACGGGGGGCGAAGGAACTGGCCCACGCGGTCAGGGATGACTGCCGCCACGCGAAACGGCGTCGGATAGGTGCGCATCCGGGGCGCGTGTCACCGCCTTCAGTTCACCGCGCACGTGCGAAGAGTCGCAGCATATCGAAACTGCAATGAGCGCACTCGCCGCTGCGTTGGAGGAACGTAGCTCTGCCTCGACGGGGGTAGGTTGCGAGCCCCTACCAAGCGTCGTTCATGCGCCAGGCGAGGCATCGCTCTTGCTCCTACTCTTGAACAGAGGCCGGGCATCGCGCCAATGCCCTCGCCGGTTGGCGCGGCGCGAAACCGTCTTCCGGAAATTGCTCGCGAATCACGCAGTCGAGTCGGGGGAGGTAGTGAACGGGAAATCAACGAGAGGCAAAGCCTATCCTCGTCCAGACGAGAGGCAGCCCTGCCTCGCCGCACGGCGCCGCCAGAAGCTTGCCCGCTCGGCGCATGCATATGTTCGCGGTAGCGCTGCGCTCTTCTATCAATGGCTCGACGCGCAAAAAGCAGGGGCATTACCCGAGGGGCCGGCCATATGGATCGGCGGCGACTGTCATCTGGGCAATCTGGGCCCCGTCTCCAATGCCGCAGGGCACGTCGCCGTGCAGATGCGGGATCTTGACAACAGCGTGATCGGCAATCCGCTGCATGACCTTCTGCGCCTTGGACTGTCGCTGACCACGGCTGCGCGCAGCGCGGACCTTCCGGGGGTGATCAGCAGCAGCGTGATCGAGGCGCTTGCCGATGGTTATGAGCAGGCATTCGACGACACTCGCGGTGACATCACATCGTCCACAAAACGACCAGCCGTTGTGAAAATTGCCATGGAGGAGGCAGAGCACCGCTCGTGGCAAAAAATGGATCGGCAGACGATAGACAACACCAAACCAGCCATACCGCTTGGCAAGCGTTTCTGGCCACTATCCGACGATGAACGCGTTGCCATTCACGCACTGTTCGAAACGGAACCCACTCGAAGTCTCATCCGCTCGGCGCTCACTCGAGCGTCCGACGCCAGCTCGACGAAAGTCACCGTCCTGGATGCAGCGTTCTGGGTCAAGGGCTGCAGTTCTCTTGGCCGGCGCCGCTATGCCGTGCTGCTCGATATCGATGGCACCTGTTGGAAGGGTCGACCGCCATGCCTCGTCGACATCAAGGAGGCGGTCGGTTCAGAGGCGCCTCGGCAGGACGATGCGTGCATGCCGCGCGACAACGCTAAGCGCGTCGTGGAAGGTGCGCGGCATCTGGCGCCTATGCTCGGCGACAGGATGGTCGCGGCGCGGCTGGACGGCGCAGCCGTTGTCATCCGCGAACTCATGCCGGAGGATCTGAAACTGGACGCAGAAAATCTCCCGGAAGAAGATGCCGTCAAGGCTGCCCACTTTCTTGCGCTGGTAATCGGCCAGGCGCACGCGCGACAGATGGACTCCGGGACTCGTCAAGCTTGGCTCGATGAACTGAAAAAGGGGCGGCCGAGAACGCTCAGCAGCCCCGCATGGCTTTGGCGAAGCATCGTCGAGCTAATGGTTACGCATGAGCGTGCGTATCTCGAGCATTGCAGACGATATGCGCTCGACCGACGATTGCGGTAGTCCGCCGGGTCGGGAAAGGTGGGGTTTGGCGGGAGCTTCAATATCAATACCGTGTGCGCGCCCGGAAACAGGATTTTGCAACCGCGCCGTGCCGATGCGTTCCAGGCAAAGCCGACAGCCCGTGGTACACATCAACCGTGGGCACGATACCCCTCAGCGACTCTCGTGAGAACGCCAGTTGTCGAGAATCTCCGGTCTCGTAAGCGGGTAAGCGGGCATGCGCGATGCACGATGAGATAGCGATGATCCTGGAGCTGCCAAGACGAGAGGCGATGATGAGCGAGCCCAAGCCGTACACCGCTGTACTGGTTGTTGGAGGAAACGCTGTTCTTGTGAGCATGACGGCGGCTTCCGGCGCCTTGCGTCTCACGGATGTCAGCGGAGTATGTTTGCTCGAAACGCGCTGGAACGACTCGTGGGACGCGCTCATGGCCGCCGCTAACGAGGTCGCGCATCAAGGCCCAGGCGACGACATGGGTGCACTCGTCAACGCGTTGCTGGCACGCTCCGGAGGAGCGCGCTAGCGGTTCAAGTAGACCCCCGTACGGGACTACGCTAATGTCGCACATACGATTATCTATGACGGCGTTCGGCCGGTTCAGCGCGGACTGCGCCCAGCCACGGTCTCTGATCGCGCAGGATTGTCATCGGGCGCACCTGCGGTTTCTCTCCTGATCAACCGCCGGCTCAGCACTCAAGCTCTCCTACGCTGGTCCAAATGCAAATGTACCGACGGCCGACGATCTCGACGGCTCGGGATGCCCCCCGATTCGATGAGCCCCAACCACCGTTCAGGGAGCATTCCGAGCGCAACGGATTCATGAACCCTGCGCCATCCGTCGCTCCTGGCGCAGGAGCACGTCGCGATAAATGCCTGCTCGCTCCGCCAGTTCGCTCGGCGGGCCTTCGTCAACGAGGCGCCCTTGCTGAATCACCACGATACGATCAAAGCTCTGCAAGGTAGACAGGCGATGCGCGATCGCGACCACCGTGCGCCCCTTCATCAACTTCTCGAGCGCGGCCTGGATCAGCGCTTCCGATGCGCTGTCGAGCGCGGACGTAGCCTCGTCGAGTAGCAGGATGGGCGCATCTTTCAGGAACGCGCGGGCAATCGCGATGCGCTGGCGCTGGCCGCCTGAGAGCCGTGTGCCCCGTTCGCCGACGATAGTTTGTAGTCCGTCGGGCAGCGAGCCGATCAGATCGAGACAGTTTGCATGCTCGCAGGCCCGCAATACCTCGGCCTCGGTTGCCTCGGGACGGCCGTAGCGCAGATTGTCCAGCAGCGACCGGTTGAAAAGCGAGGTGTCCTGCGGCACGACCGCGATCGCCTCGTGCAGGCTGGCCAGGCTCACGTCGCATAGGCGCTGCCCGGAAACGGCGACGGCTCCGCAGCCTCGCGGCGGATCGAAGGTCCGTTGCAGCAGCGCGAGGACCGTGCTCTTGCCCGCACCCGAAGGGCCCACGAGGCCGACCCGCTGCCCGGCATCGATATGAAGACTGAAATGATCGAGTACCGGGCGGCGCCCGGGATATGCAAAAGTGATGTTTTCGAAGTCGATGTTCGCGTCGCGTATCTGCAGGGCGGGCGCGCCGATTTTATCTTCCATCTCGCGCGGCACAAGCAGCACCTGCGCCGCTTCCGCGAGTCGTGCAACATGCTGGGTCATCTCCACGAGCGCCACGGCGAGGTCACGCGTGCCATGCAGAATCGCGAAGCCGAGCGAACTGACGAGTACCACATCGCCGGTGGTCGCCCGTTGCGCGGTCCAGAGCCACAGCACCCATCCGAGCACGCCGAACGAAAGCAGCACCGTCAGGAGCGCGTGGATGATCCTCAATCGTTCGAGGTAGCGCAGGCTCTGCGTTCGCGCGACCGTTTCCTCATGAACGAAGGCACCGAAGCGCGTGCACTCGCGAGCGGTGGCGACGAACGCCCTGACCAGAGGCATGTTTCCGATCAGGTCGACCAGTTCGCCGTCGACGGCCGCCGCACAGGAAGCAAAATGCGTGTGGCGCGCAGCGCCTTTTTTTGCAAGGTAGAACAGCAATCCTGTCATGCAGATGGCCACCGCAAGCAGCGCCAGTGCCATCCACGTGTTCACCCAGGCCATCAGGACGATCGCACCCACTACGGACAGCAGCGGCGGAAGCGCATTGGATGCCGTCAGGTTCTCAAGCGCAAAAACGGCATTCGCCGTTGCCGAGATCCGGCTCGCAATGGTCCCCGGCGAGGTGTTTGAAAACCAGGCGGGTGAATGACCCAGCAGGTAGCCAAACAGCTCGCGGCGGACGTCACCCGTTACGGCCACGAACGTGTACACGCCCGCCCAGCCCGCGACCCGCCAAAGGAGGTTGTCCGCGAAGAGAAGCGCAACGATCACGACAAACGCGTGGATCACGTCCGCCGGATGCGCGCGACCACCCGGCAGCGTATCAATCAGGTTTCTAATTGCAAATTGAGACGCAAGCGCGCACGCGACCGCGGCGACGATCGCCGCGAAGAGGCCGGCGTGGCCAAGCGGATGTCGGCCCACATAGTGCAACAACAGGCGGATGGGCCGGTCTGAATACATCGCGAGGATCTTCGCGCGCCGGCCACGCGTGTCTGGGCTTCGCTGCGCGAAACCGGCATTATCCGCTACGCGTGTCACCCCCATTCCTGCCGCTCCCAGGCTTGCCGCGCAGAAGAAGATCAGCGCATCCAACGTTGCCGGGCCCCGGAAGGAAAATCCCCGACGCCCGCCGTGCCCGAATCTTTGGCGCAAACCGCGTGCCGATTTTCGGAATGCGACTGGCTCCGCTTTATTGACAAACCTGCAAAATGCGCCGGCAACCCGGGCAATACATAGTCAGCGAAGGGGATACGTGTAAGTCGCATCTTTTCCCGCCACGGGCAGGGACTGCGGCGTCGGCACACTCGCCTTGCGTCCAGCAAGCTTTTCGAACTCGACCACGTCGTGACTGCAGAAGACGTTCACCGACCGGCCGTTCAGCGCCAGGCTGCGCAGTTTGCCCTGATTGGTAAAGCGCGCCTGTCGGTCCTTCTCCAGCATCCATTGATAGAAGCGCAGCCCCGGCGTGCAATGCGGTCGCGCGTTCATTTCATCGCGGTAGAAGTACGCGTTGGCGGCATCGAGCAGCCATCCGTCATCGCGCTGCACGGCGATCCCGGCGTGGCCGAAGGTATGACCGCGCAGCGGTACGATCAGAATGGAGGGCGGCAGGCCGTCCGGCTGCCGCACATTGTCGAAACCGTTCCAGCGCTCACCGCTTGCGCAAGGGTACGTCCGCCATTGCTTCGACGTCGACCATTGCTGCGGACGGAACCGTTGCCGGTCCATCCACGTCTTTTGCGCGAACGCCCAGTCGCGCTCAATGTCGACCATGTGCACTGTCGCCTGAGGAAAATCGTCGAGGCCGCCCGCGTGATCGAAGTCGAGATGGCTGAGAATGATATGGCGAACGTCGCGCGGATGGTAACCCAGACGCTCGATTTGTCGGATCGCTGTCATCTCCTCGCGGAACGCAGGACTGACCAGTCCCAGGAAGAAGCGACTGAGTCGCGAACGGGGATTAGCGACATCACGCAAGCCGAAGCCCGTATCTACCAACACGAGGCCCGCGTTCGTCTCGATGACCAGGCAATGGCAAGTGAGTTCGCCTCTCTCGACGATCGACTTCGTGCAGCCGTCCATCAATCGACCGCCGAGCGGACAGGTCGAGATGCAGTTGAGGTGATGAACGATCATGGGAGCCTTCCTTGGTCAATTAGCCGCTACAAGCAGGTCGGCCGCGGCGCGATGCGCCGTAGCCTCACCCCGACACAACTTCCGCGAAGCAAGCGGCAAACGTGGGCTCAGTCGACCGCGCCCTCTGCCACCATGTGCCTGAGCGCCTGTGCCAGTCTCTCGAAACTTGCTGTGTTCGCGGCTTGCCGCTCAGCGGCTTCATGAGCGCCATCAGCGAGCGCCCTCCCGGCCCGATTCAACGACGGCCCAGCACGCTCTACCGCGATGCGCACGGACACCCGCAGCGATGCCTGGACGTTCGACACCTGGCAATGTCTGCGCGGAAAACGTTGCGTGATCATTTCTGGACGCTCCTTGAGCTGCCTCTAGCCGGCGCAACAAGCGCGCACGGCAGGACATGTCCGGCGGCAACGTCGCGACAGCCTAGATTTCTCTATCGGCGTCGAATCGCGTAAAGCCGCGTGGGAAGCACAATGGGATTCTGTGGATTTCGAGCCCGATCGATGCGACCCAGCGGTGGACGATGCGGGCATACTGGCGAGTCGACATATGAGGCGAGGCATGTAGCCGGCTCGGAAAGAGACAGTCGGTAGGTTTCAGTCCTCGCGCCGTAATCCATGCGGCGATACTCTGCCGGGTCTGCTCCGTGATCTCGAACTGCACCGGTCGTTGAGTCTTCTGTTGCATAAACGTTGTCCGTGCGACCACGTGTCCTCCGATGCAGACGTCCTGAACCTGAAGCCGCGTCAGATCGCGCACGCAGCTTGCTATCGATGGCCAGGCTGAACAATGCCAGCTCACGAATATTGGACGACAACTGAAGTCTGGTTCGAATCGCGCAGATTTCGCGAAGCTTCAATGGCGGCTTCTGACCAGTCAACCGGCCTTTTTTCCACGGCGGCCGCCGGCCGGCTGAAGAATTAAGCGTTTCCATGTCAACCTCCTCTCCAACGAAGGGAGATCGATTGTGCGCTTACCGAGCGGTCGCTGTTCGCTAAAAGGCAACTGTTCGATGCGGAACGGACATCCGGTGCAGCCGTAGCGCTCGGGAAAATCGAGACTGATCGCTCCCTTCAAATCCATCCCATGTCAACCAGGTGATCGATACACGCCTGGTAAATCTCACGCGCGAACGGGACCCGAAAATCGATCCGAAGGTCTTCCGTGATCAAGCTCGCAGCGACACTCCGTTTCTGGGCGGTCGGCGTTCGCTCAGCAACGCGCCTGGCGAGTTCAAGCGCACAACTGGAGAGTCGAACCCGGTCGATGAGGTCGGCGCCGCCGCCATTTGACAAGAGCCAAAGCCCGGTTGACTCAACCGTGTGCAGCGGTGACAGCCATTCGCCAGTCATTGCCCTGGCCAATAACTGGGAAACGACGAGATACGCGAGCAATTCCGCTTTTGCTTGCAAATCAAGGTTGAGTGGTGTGCTCATTGCGCGTTCGTGGTAATTGCCTTCCTCGCCATTTTAGTCTACTGATAGTCGCCCTTTGCCGACGCCTCGTCATGCAGGTTTTGCGCCTTGACTGCGCCTGAAAGCGAAGTATCAATAAATATCCCACGCTCTCCCTCTCGCCAATGCACCCATCCACAGTCGTGGCCGATGCCGGTGTACGGCTACGCGCGGCACAGTACGTACGCATGTCCACCGAGCATCAGCAATATTCGCCAGAAAATCAAAAAAAGTGCGATCGCCGCATACGCACTCGATCACGACATCGAAATCGTCAACACTTACGAGGACGACGGACGGTCGGGCATTACGCTGCGTAACCGGCCCGCGCTCGTAAAACTGCTCAAGGACGTGCTCGACCAGGCCCGGGCCTTCGATGCGGTTCTGGTCTACGACATAAGCCGATGGGGACGATTCCAGGATGTCGATGAAAGTGCACACCACGAGTACCTATGCCGCCAGGCCGGCGTCAAGGTCATCTACTGCGCCGAGCCTTTCGCAAACGATGGCTCACCCGCATCGAACATCATCAAGAGCATCAAACGCGCGATGGCCGGTGAGTTCAGTCGAGAACTGTCCGAAAAAGTATTCCTCGGGCAATCACGGCATGTCGAACGTGGATTCTGGCAGGGATCGACGCCCGGTTACGGACTACGTCGCATGCTCGTCGATGCCTGCCGCCAGCCCAAAGGCTGTCTGCGATCCGCGGAACAAAAAGCATTCAGACCGACCACATTGTCCTGGTCCCGGGGCCTCCAAATGAAGTGGCGTTGGTTCGGCGAATCTTCTACTGGTACCTGCACGACAAACTCGGGGTAGGCAAGATCGCTGCCCGCCTGAACTCATTCGGTATCTGCAACTCCATGGGGCGGCCGTGGACGGGCTCCGCCGTCTATGGATTGCTGAAGAACGAGAAGTACATCGGCAACATGCTCTGGAACCGCAGCTCGAAGAAGCTGCACGGCCCGTTCGTAAAAAATCCTCCCGCCCGGTGGGTGAGAGCTGACGGCGCATTCGAACCAATCGTCGATACGGAGACATTCGCGGCCGCACAGGCCCGCCTGAATCGGAACAACTCGAAGATTGACGCAGACCAGGCTCTGACTGACATCTCACGGCTTCTTCACGAATCGGGCCGACTGTCATTGAAAGATATCCGCGAACGGTTGGATATCCCGGGGAAATCGCGGGTTCGGCGACTGATACCGTCACTTTCCGACATGTACCGACAGGTTGGCTACTGTCCGGCTTTCGATATGACGTACGTCGATCAGAGGATTGTCGCCAAGCGGGCAATGGCAGAACACCTGGCGGAACTCACATCAAAACTTGAAGCAGCAGGTCACGTGGTCGAGCACGACAGCAGCTTTTCGATGCTCTGTATTGATCATGGCCTCAGGGTCAAAGTGACCGTCACTCTCGGGCATAAAGAGATCAACTGCCTTCCTTACGCGATGGCGACACGATCGCGCCGGCATCCCGCCGACCTGCTCCTGATCGGTCTCTTCCCCCGCCCCCTTCTCGTTTTGCAATGCTTTTACCTGCTGCCAGAGACGCTTCTGGGGGACAGCGACGAACTCATGCTGTCCCCCTCACGAGTACCGGGCGTAGAGGCTTTCAGAACGACCGACCTGTCGGTGCTGCTGACTCTGTGTGCCCGCGCAACAATCGAGGCTTGCCATGGATCCAGTGACAGAAACGACTATCGTTGATATTCCTTTGAACCAGATTCGAGTACTTAACCCCCGGGGGCGCGGAAGAAGGCAGCACCGCGCCATTGTCGACAGTATTGCATCCGTTGGCCTGAAACGCCCAATTACCGTCAGTCCTCACCGCAGCCCGGACGGAACGACATCGTACGATCTGGTGTGCGGCCAGGGGCGCATTGAAGCGGTGCGTCTGCTCGGGCAGACATCCATTCCGGCCCGTGTAATCAACCGCGACGAGTGCGGCTGCCTTGAGATGAGCCTCGTCGAGAATGTCGCCCGGCGCAACCACGCTCCGATTGAATTGCTGCGGGACGTGGAGGAGATGGTCAAGTCGGGACAGCCTCTTCACGAAGTCGCGGCCAAAGTCGGCTTATCGGTATCGTATCTGCACAGCATCCTCACGCTGTTGGAACATGGCGAGGAACGACTTGTTGCAGCCGTCGAACGGGGAACCTTGCCCATCGGGCTCGCCATTTCCATCGCACGATCAAACGATAGTGAATTGCAGCTCGCGCTGGCGGATGCTTACGCAGACGGGACTCTCAAGCGAACCCAGCTTGCAGTCGTTCGTCGCATCATTGACCAGCGACTTAAACGCCGTGGATACGACAAATCACGCGGCAGGTCGCACTTAACACGGGATTCACTAAGCCCCGAAAAATTGCGCAAGCTGTACGTTCGAGAGAGCGAGCGTCAAATGCTTCTGGTCAAGAAAGCCGACATGGTACACGCCCAGCTCGCGATGGTCGTATCCATCTTTCGAAGTCTTCTTGCGGATGAGCACTTCGTAGAAGTGCTGCATAAGGAGAGTCTGGAGAGCATGCCACGCCTTCTGGCAGATCGTATCGAGGGAGTCGACAGCCATGAGCACGCCTGACGCCATACCCGCCCGCATCGTCGAACGAGCGTTTGAAAGCGAAACTGTGCAGTTGGCCCTGGAAGTTCTGCGTCCGCACCGCCCGCTCGTAACAGGCGCTACGCGTTGCAAGAAATTCCTTCAGGTCCTTGCATCAGTGGCCACTGTGGGGCTCGTCGAACCACTTGTTGTCATTGCAGAACGCGATGTTGAAGGCCGTTATGTTGTTCTCGATGGTCGATTGAGACTGGAGGCCCTGCGCCGGCTGGGCAAGCAATCGGCAACATGCCTTCTGGCAACTGAAGACGAGACCTACACCTATAACCGGCATGTCAACCGGCTGACGGCAGGTCAGGACGCGCGCATGATCGCACAGGCGGTTGACCGCGGGGTACCACAGGAACGTATTGCAGCCGTGCTCGGTGTCGACGGACGGACCGTCAAGACGAAGGTCAGGTTGCTCACGGGCGTCTGCAGCGATGCAGCGGCACTGCTGGCGGACCGGAATTGCCCTGCCGCAACGTACGAGATACTGAAATGCATGAAGCCTTTGCGTCAGCTCGAGGCAGCGGAGCTTATGTGCAGTCAATCCAATTTCACATCCGCGTTTGCCCGCGCCATCAAGCTTGCCACGCCACCCGAGCAACTGGTGCCCGCGCCGGCTTCGCGAGGGGGCCAGGAGGAGGCAGCCCGCGAACAGATTGACCGTCTGGAGCGCGAAATCGTCTCGCTTCAGGCGAAGGTGACCGATGTCGAAGACCGATATGGCGTTGAACATCTCCATCTGAGCGTGTCGATCAGCTACGTTAACTCATTGCTCAATAACGGGCATGTGCGAGATTGGCTTGCTGAAAATGCGCCGGGACACTACGCGAATTTACAGGAGCTTACTGCAACGGCTGGCCCCCGGGCGCGGTAATGCTTGGCTCGCAGCGTCGACACCTCGACACCAGGCATCAGCAACGCATCGCGAGCAACCATTGCACTGGTCGTGTTGGCGTTGCCGTTCGCCGCCAGACGACAAACCCTCTATGCATAACAATGACGCCGTCACTAAAGGGTGGCCACAGGGCGAATTCGACCCGCTACGGTCGGATAACTTTCTCCAAACCGGTCAGTCAGCCTAATCCAGGTTTCGCGAAAGGGAGTGCCGATAAGCGGCCGCTGGCGATCTCACCCGAACGGCCAGGAACGGTCACTCGCGCGATTGCGGCGAGTGACCGTTCCGGTACGCGTCGCGGCCACTGGTCAATCCCCGCTGCGGATGAAGGCAGGCACCTCATGCGCGCTCGCGCATCGTCAGAATGATCTTCCCGACGTTCGCCGCTGATTCCATCCGACGATGCGCATCAGCGGCGTTTTCCAGCGCAAACGTGCTGTCGACGACCGGCTCCAGGCTTGCGCCACCTGCGAAGCGTTCGAGCCAATGCTCGCGAAAGCGCCGCACCATTGCATGTTTCTCGGTCTGCGCGCGCGACTTCATCACCGTGCCGATGATCTGCAGATGACGGTACAGGATTTGTTCGAGGCCGACGCTCACGTCACCGCCTCCGCCGAGAATGCCGACCTGCACCAGCCGCCCTCCGTTTGCGAGCGACGCCACGTTACGCGCAAAATTCGGTGCGCCGACGAAGTCGATAACGACGTCCACGCCACGATTGTCAGTCAAGCTGGCGACGACTTCCGCGAAATCGTGCGTCTTGTAGTCGATCGCATGGTCCGCGCCGAGCTGTACGACGCGTTCGAGCTTCGAGGCTTCTGCAGTTGCAAACACTGTTGCACCGGTTGCATAAGCGAGCTGCACCGCCGCCGAGCCCACGCCCCCGGCGGCGGCGTGGATGAGCACCGAATCGCCGCGCCTCAGGCGGCCGAGATGTATTAGCGCCTCGTGCGCAGTCACGAAGACCTCGGGTATCGCAGCCGCATGAACGTAGTCGAGCGTGGCTGGAATCGGCATTGCCATTCTCCAGTCGATTCGCGCAAGCTCCGCATACGCGCCGCCGCCGACCACGCCCATCACCCGGTCGCCGACCTTGTAGCCCCGCGCAGAAGGCCCAGTTTCAATCACTTCGCCAGCAATTTCGAGCCCCATGATCGTAGAGTCACCGAAGTTTGGCCGGCCGTAACCTCCTCGCCGATGCGTAAGATCCGCGCGGTTGACGCCCGCAGCATGGACGCGCACCAGCAGATCGTCGGGGCGGACTTCGGGCGCAGGAACGTCGGCGAGATGGAGAACCTCGGCCTCGCCAAATTCCTTAAATGTGACGGCTTTCATTTCAACCCTCCTGCGTTGCTGATGAATTGGCGGCACTACCTGCGACTTGAATGTCCGCGCCGAGCGTTGCCTGCGCAACTGCCGACGCCGAGATGGCTGCCGGGAACCCTGCGTAGAACGCGAGGTGCGTGATTGCCGCTGACAGTTCCTCCCGCGTGACACCGTTCGTCACGGCACGTCGCAAGTGCGACGGCAGCTCGTCGAGATGACCGCCCGTGATCAGCGCGGCGACGGTCACGAGGCTGCGCTCTCGCGGCGAAAGTGCCGGGTCGTTCCAGATGCGCGGGTAGAGCGTGTCGTCGACAAATGCGGAGAGCGCCGGCGTAAAGGCGCGCGCGGCTTCCCGCGGGCTGCTGAAATCTGCGTGAGACATGGCGGTGCTCCGGTTAGGCCTGGCTGATGAATTTGCGCGTCAGGTAATACTCGATGCCCTCGGCTCCCCCTTCCGAACCATGGCCGCTTTCCTTCATGCCGCCGAACGGCAGTTCGGTCGAAACGATGCGGTACTGGTTGATCCCGATCATGCCGGCTTCGAGACCATCGGCCACGTCGATCGCGGCGCGCGCATTGTTCGTGAACGCGTACGCAGAAAGGCCATACGGCAGCCTGTTCGCCTCGGCAAGCCCATCGGCGGGCGCGTCGAAGCGCATCAGCACGGCGATTGGCCCGAAGGGTTCCTCGTGCATAACGCGTGCGTCCATCGGCACGTCCGCGAGCACGGTGGGCTCGAAGAAATAGCCGTCACCCTCGATCCTCCTCCCGCCGGCCAGCACCTTCGCGCCGCGGGCAACGGAATCGGCGACAAGCTCTTCCATCTTGGCAAGCTGGCGCGGATTCGCCAGCGGGCCAACCTGCGTGCTCGGGTCCATGCCATCGCCGACCTTGAGCGCTTTGGTAGCGCTTACGAAATGCGCGACGAATTCGTCGTAGACGTCACGCTGGATCAGGAAGCGTGTTGACGAGATGCAGATCTGGCCGGTACCCCGAAAACGGTTCGCCACGCCCTCGATTGCGGCCTTTTCGACATCTGCGTCATTGAAGACGAGAACTGGTCCGTGGCCACCGAGTTCTAGCGTAATCGGCTTGACACCCTCGGCTGCGCGCGCCGAGAGAAGACGACCGATCGGCACCGACCCAGTGAAGGTCACCTTGCGGATCACAGGAGAAGCGATCAGATGCTTCGATACTTCATCCGGCACGCCGAATACGACCTGCAGCACGCCCTTGGGCAATCCAGCGTCGTCCAGTGCGCGCGCCAGCGCGAGAGCAGTCGCGGGGCTTTCCTCGCCAGGTTTGATGATCACGCTGCAGCCTGCGGCCAGCGCTGCAGAAGCTTGCGCGCGGGAGTGATCGCCGGGAAATTCCACGGTGTGAATGCCGCAACAGGCCCGATCGCCTGCTTCTTGACGAGTTGTTGTACGCCCCGGCGATTAGACGGCACGACACGACCGTCGATACGACGTGCTTCTTCAGCGAACCATTCGAAGTACTCCGCTGCGCGCAGGACTTCGTCGCGGCTCTCGCTCAGGGGCTTGCCCTCTTCGAGCGTCACCAGGGTGGCGATGTACTCGGCGCGCTCGCGCATCAGCTCCGCGCTGCGTTTCAGGATGCGGGCGCGTTCCGCCGGTACAGTGTTGCGCCAGACATCGAAAGAACGTTGCGCAATTATCAGCGCATGGTCGAGATCGGCGGCCGTCGCGAGCGGCACGCGGCCCAGTTCGCGTCGCGTTGCCGGATTGATGACGGGTGCCGTTTCCCGTTCGCTTGCGTCGATCCATTCACCGCCGACAAAAAGATGCAATGCTCCGTAGGTGATGCTCATGGTATGAAGCTCCAGATGATTTTTTGATTTGGATACCGAATTACACTGCACTTATCACTGGCTAGTATGACGATGTATGTTGATGCTGCCTGTACGGTGAGTCGCCGTCCCCGCCGCCGGCCCATACTGGATGTCTGTACGGCCAGTGCTTGACTGCGGAACCAAGTCTAGGCGCAACGCGGGTGATGATTTAGTGGAGTCAGGAAGAATGAATCTTGTCGCTGGAGAGAAAATGCCCGTCGCTCGCAAGGGCGACGGGAAGCAAACGCTCGTTCGTAACCGACCGGGCCCCATGTCTGCGGGAAACCGGACTCTGCACTATCATCGCCAGCCGGCGCGAGCGGAAACGCGGCGGTTCGACACGAACAATCAACAACAAGGACGTGCAATGGACAAGGTTTACAACATGTCGATCTTCGCGAAAGTGGTAGAAATGGGCAGCTTCACGGCTGTCGCCAACCACCTCGAAACGACCGTAGGTAACATTTCACGTGCGGTGTCGGTACTGGAACAGAACCTCGACACGAGGTTGATTCAGCGTTCCACACGGCGACTTCTGATAACCGAAGCGGGACGACGTTTTTATGAACGCAGTATCGCGATCCTGGCAGACATAGAGCAGGCGGAAGCCGAAGCGCGTGACGCACAGCTGGAGCCACGCGGCAAACTGCGCGTGCATGCGGTTCCGGGTATCGGACGCCGCCTCGTTGCGCGTGCCGCGCTGGCATATCGGCGCGCCTATCCCGACGTATCGGTCGATCTTTTCCTGTCGCAGAGAATGCCCAACCTGCTCGAAGAGCAGCTTGACGTGGCGGTTGTGATTGCTCGTACGCTGCCGGATTCGGCGTATGTGAGCCAAAAGATCGGCGTCAGCCATTGCATTCTCGCGGCGTCGCCTGCTTACCTTGCACAGCATCCTTCGCCCGGACGGCCGGAAGATCTGGTCGACCACACGTGTGTACTTCTTGCCACAGTCGATTACTCGCCCGACGAGTGGTGCCTGGAAAGCGCGGAGGGTCGCGTCGTCTACCGTCCGACCGGGCCGCACTTCGGCGTGAATGACATGGATGCAATGTCGACCACACTTAAAGACGGCGCAGGAATCGGGCTGATCGCCGCCTTCTCGGCAATCGACGATCTGCGCAATGGCTCGCTCGTACGAGTTCTGCCGCGATATCACACCTATGAGCGCAACGTGTACGCGGTATATTCATCGCGTCAATTCGTCGATGCCAAGATCAAGCGCTTCATGGATGTACTGAAGACGGATGTCGGCGGCGAACTCGCTGCCTACGCGGCGGAACTCGGCATCAGTATTGAACAGGTATGAAGGCTGCGGAAGAGCGCGACCCACCGTATTGGTCGTTTTCCCGTCCGACGAGGGTTACCGACTCTTTGCAGCCAAGCTGGCACGTGCTGCGCGGGCAATGCTTTCAGCAAAGAGCGGTGTCTCGCGACGATTATGATCGCCAGACGCGCTCTGGCGATCGCGCGCGGCCTGTTCGAACGAAACACCGATTTTATCGATGAAGTTCAGGAAATCGTCGGTCGGATGCGAAATAACGCTGTTCGTGTACCCCGTCTTGCCATCGGCCAATTGCTTCACACTCAGCTCCCAGATTACCTGAACCTTTGTGCGACCGTGTGGCGCAAAAACGTCTGAAAGCGAGACCATGCGGCATTAGTTCTTTTCTGTGACTTCGCCGACGTAGTGCTGTACAACGAGGCCGGTGCCAATCTGCTCAACATTGATCGACATCCGCCGACCGTCGTCCGTCCACGTAGCCCCAGCCGCAATATGATCGGGGGGAGCACAGCGCTGATATTCCGCGTCCGGAAGCGCGAAGAGCCAGCTTGCGATATCAATCGCATCAAACGGGACATCAACGACGTGGCTGAATGCGCTTTGTGAAAGGACGAGGTCTGCGCGAATCGAGGTCATTGCAAACTCCAGAAATCGAAAGGGAATGAAAGTACCGCGAAAAGATTGTCTCTTGCGACACACTTCACCTTCTTCGCACATGAACGGAAAGGTTGCATATGCACGATTCGCGGTAATGTTGGTCACGTTCTACACGTGATGCTCGCCGCTCTCATAATGCATCGCAGAGTTGGAGACGCACAGGCCGACGGAACGCCTATGCAGCGAGTAAAAACCAGGACGGTGCGGACGCTGATGTCGACCCCGGCGACTGTCATGGAAACACGCAACACTCGCTCCGAGGGCTTCTATCAGTGACCTGGATGGCAGAAATCAAACCCAAAACCGCCTTAAGGATATAAACGTCCGAAGGTACGCTCTGGTTCGGCTGCGTCAGTTTGCTCCTCGAACTCATCGCTCGAAAGCGGCCACTTGAGTTCGGCGGCCCGAAAGCAGTCAGTCGGCAGTGCGTACTCCCGACCCGGAACCGACGGTCACGTTTTTCGAAAGCAGTCGTTCCGAGTTGGGATTAAGATGCACGCGAACGGAGACTGCGCGCCAGAACGTAGATCTCGTTTCGAAGCAAAGCGAACCGCTCGTTGTCGCTTTCAGGGACTACTACTTCGTTGCCTGTAGTGATCCGTTGTAGAACGACATCGTTGATGCTGCCCATGCCGCCATAT
This sequence comes from Burkholderia sp. E7m39, assembly GCA_001319865.1. GTDB lineage: Bacteria > Pseudomonadota > Gammaproteobacteria > Burkholderiales > Burkholderiaceae > Paraburkholderia > Paraburkholderia bengalensis. Next base: position 52,074 of record BBSL01000259.1, read on the forward strand.
GCAGAAAGCAGGTGTTCGATGCCGTAGCCATCGAGGGAACGGATCATCCTCGCATCGTTACTGAGCCATTTAGCCCATTGGATTTGCTCATAGGAACGCGGCAGCGCTTCGGCTTTATCAAGCATCTCAGCAAGGGTGTCTATTTCTGAGGGCATCATTCGTCCCACGTGTGCTTTGATCATTGGCGACGCAGCATCCAGATGCGCCGGAGACTGGATTGTCGATCATCTTGGGCATCGTGTCGAACGGCCGCTCCTGGCCGGCCAGTGCCCCACGGCCGGGCCCGACGATCACCTCATTCGCTGCTCTCATGCAAAGGCATAACCCGCGCCCACACCCGCCAGTCGCCTCGGGCGGATGAATGACCGCTTTGGCAGAGCGATCCGCCATATGTGTGTATCAAATATGTGTGTATCAAATCAGTCAGGACAGGTTGGGTTGGTCGCGATCCGGTACAGGTATTCCGGACACGCAGCGGCGTTGCCGTGCGAGTACTCGGTCAGTACGCGTTCTTCACGTCGAGAACCTCCCGCGAATATGCCTCTGCGCCCGTATCTTTTCGCATTCTGTCCGCCCGGATCATCTCGCTGGCGCGTTCGGCGATCATTAACGTCGGCGAGTTGGTATTGCCCGACGTAATGACCGGCATGATTGAAGCATCGACCACCCGTAAGCCACATACACCATGCACGCGCAGACGGGAATCTACCACCGAGTCCGGATCATCTCCTTTTCCCATTCGGCAGGTTCCCACCGGATGAAAGATGGTGGTTCCGACATTGCCAGCCGCATGCCGCAATTCTTCTTCGGTCTGAAATTGGATCCCGGGAAGGACCTCCCGAGGACGAAACCGTTCAAGGGCCGACGCCGCAACAATACGCCTCGTCAATCGCAGTGCGTTGGCCGCGACATGAAGATCGCGCTCCGTGGAAAGATAGTTGGGTGCAATTCTGGGTGCCGTCGCGGGATCACTCGACGTGATGTGTACGCTGCCCCGTGACGACGGCCGCAAATGACAAACGGACGCCGTAAACGCGTCGAACGAATGCAGCGGCTCGCCGAACCGTTCGAGCGAGAGCGGCTGGACATGGTACTGCACATCGGGGCGCCTCAGCGTCTTGTCGTCCGGATCCGACTTCGCAAAGACGCCAAGCTGCGCCGGTGCCATCGCCATCGGCCCGCTTCTGAAGAGCCCATATTCGAAGCCGATCATCAATTTGCCCCACCAGTGAGCGCTGAGGGTGTTCAAGGTGCGCACACCGTCCACCCTGAAGGCTGTGCGCAATTGCAGATGATCCTGCAAATTCTCACCCACACCGCGCAGATCTTTTATCACTTCGATGCCAAGCTTTGCCAGACGATTGATGTCCCCAATCCCTGACAACTCAAGCAATTGAGGCGAATTCACGGCACCGGCGCACAAAATCACTTCATGCCGCGCCCTGGCCACACGGTACTCGTCACCAACGCGGAACTCAATGCCGGAACAGCGCTGGTTCTTGAACACGAGTCGCTGCGTCTGCGCATTCGTGAGGATAGTCAGATTCTTCCGATTTGCGGCAGGGCGCAGGTATGCCTTCGACGCATTCCACCGGATGCCATGCCTCTGATTGACATCGAAATACCCGACGCCGGTATTGTCTCCACAATTGAAATCGTCCGTTGCGGGTATGCCGGTCTGTTGTGCGGCTTGTGCAAACGATTCGAGAATGTCCCATTTCAATCGTTGCTTTTCCACGCGCCACGGGCCGCCTGCACCATGAGCATCGCTTGCGCCCCCGTGATAGTCCTCGCTCTTCTTGAATGCGTCGAGAACCGAATCCCATCCCCATGAGTGGTCGCCCGTTATACGAGCCCAATCGTCGTAGTCCTCCCGTTGACCGCGCATGTAGATCATGCCGTTGATCGACGAGCAGCCGCCCAGCACCCGGCCTCGCGGATAAGCCAGCGCCCTGCCGTTGAGCCCCGGCTCCTCGGATGTCTTGTAACGCCAGTCGGTCCGTGGATTCCCGATGCAGTAGAGATAACCCACCGGTATATGAATCCAGTGATAGTTATCCTTTCCGCCCGCCTCTACCAGCAGCACAGACACGTCATTATCTTCGCTCAGGCGACTGGCGACCACGCAGCCGGCCGTACCTGCTCCGATCACGATGTAGTCGAACTCGCCGGACGATTGCTTCGATCGGGTTCCGTCGATCTTTTCTGCTGACATCACGCCTCCTGCTTTTTGTGCATATCGATTTCACTCTGTTGCGCAACGCCTGCGGCCTCGAAAGCCGGTTCGACGATCGCAATCCCCGACATCGTCAACTCGCCGTCTGCCTCGCGACAGATCTGGAACGCAGCCATTCCATCGTAATGAGCAGCAGACTCGAAAAGACGATCAAAATTGACGCAAGCGCGGCGATCGTCGGCGTGATGCTTTCGCGAATCCCGATGAACATCTGAAGCGGGAGTGTTCCCTGAGTCGGGCCGGCAATGAACATGGTGATCACGACGTCGTCCAGCGAGGTCGCGAACGCGAACAACGCTCCGGAAATCACGCCAGGGGCGATGATTGGCAATGTGACCGAGAAGAACGTCCGCACGGGCGACGCGCCCAGGCTCAGGCTAGCCCGTACATAGTTGTGGTTGAAGCCGGCAAGCGTGGCGTTGACCGTGACCACGACAAACGGCGCGGCGATCACCGTGTGCCCGAAAATCAGCCCGGCATAGGTGCCAGACAATCCCCATCGCGCAAACTGCAGATACATTCCGACGCCGGTAACGATCACCGGCACGATCATCGGCGAGATCAGAACGGCGACCAGCACGCCCTTGCCCTTGAACGACGCCTTGTTCAGTCCCAACGCCGCCAGCGTGCCCAGGACGGTCGCGAGCACCGTCGCGATCGGCGTCACAATCAAGCTATTGGCGCCGGCGCGAGTCCATTCCACAGCCGTGAAGAGGTTGTGATACCACCTTAATGAAAACTGGTGTATCGGATAAACGAGGAATGAGTTCTCGTTAAACGAAAGTGGCATGATCGCCAGTATCGGCAAGATCAGAAACAGGAGAACCATGACATTGCCTGATCGCAGAACGTAGTGCCACACAATTTCCGGCGTCGACATGTAGGGTGCGAAACGTGGAACGTTGGTTTTCATGATGCTAGGCCACCTTCAGTTCTTTACCGACGACCTTTCGATAGACGCTGAACAGGATCAGCGTCACTAGTAGGAGAACCGCGCCAAGCGCACACGCCATGCCCCAGTTCAGGGCCATGTTGGTGAAATACGCGATGTAGTAGCTGACCATCTGATCGCCTGCACCGCCTAGCAACGCTGGCGTGATGTAATAGCCCAGCGCGGTGATGAACACCAGCAGGGCGCCCGCCCCGACACCGGGAAGCGTCTGCGGCACATAGACCTTGCAGAATGCCCCGAACGGATGACTTCCAAGAGAGATCGCGGCTTTTGTATAGCTCGACGGGATGGACTTCATGACGCTGTAGAGTGGCAGAATCATGAACGGCAGCAGGATGTGGGTCATGGAAATCAGCACCCCCGTCCTGTTGAACAGGAGTGGCAGCGGCGTCGAAATCACATGCAGCGCCATCAACGCCTTGTTGACAAGACCCGCTCCCTGGAGAATCACGATCCACGCCGAAATCCGAACGAGAATCGACGTCCAGAACGGAAGCAGCACGAGGATCATTACGAGATTCGCCTTTCGTGCCGGCAGAATCGAGATCCAGTAGGCGAGCGGAAAACCCAGTAACAGCGCCGCGAGCGTCACCAGTCCGCTAATCACGAAGGTACGCATGAACACTGCGCGGTATGCGGATGCACCGTTCTCTACCGGCGTGATGCGACCATCAGGCGTTTCTCGAAAGTCGATCGTGGCGAGGAGATACTGGCTCGTATAACGTGATGATTCGTTGGCGATCGCTCGCCAGTAACTCGCGCCTGCCCAGCGGGAGTCGATATCGATCAGGCGTTTCTTTACCTCCTGTGCGGAAAGCTCCGCATCGTTATCCCCAAAAGGAAGCGCACTGGTCGTCTTGTAAAACAACGAGCGAAAACCATCCTTTTGGCCATTCAGTCTGCCCGCCGCGCTACCCGCCTCGTTATTTCCTCCGTTGCCTTCCACGTCAAGCATCAGCGCACGGTAAGCCTCATCGGGAACGGTCGACTTGCGATCCCAATGTCTCAAGGCCGAGGTTGTCTTCGGTAACGCGTCAACAACCTCGGGACTTTGAATCGAACGCGAGATCATCGACGCGACCGGCATCACAAACACCAGCAGGATAAAGAGGGCAAGCGGCGCCACCAATGCGACCGCAGCGGCTTCCTTACGCAACTGCACGGCTCGCAGTGATTTCTTGAGCTGGCGCGTGTGCCAGCTCTGTTGCTGTGAAGTAATAGCGCTCATGCTTTTTCCCCTTACCTTGCGGCCCAAGCGGTAAAGCGCTGTTCGAGGCCGTCTCCGTGGTCGGTCCAGAACTCGACGCTGCCCGCAATGGCGTTCTTACCGTTCTTGGGAGAATTGGGAAGCGCGGCCAGGATCGTCCCATCGAGTAGCTTGAAAGTCGCCTCGTTTACCGGGCCATACGGGATCTTTTGCGCGAACGTGGCCTGAGACTGCGGTTTAAGTACATACGAAATGTACTTTTCGGCTGCTTCCTTGTTCTTCGAGCCCTTCGGAATCGCGAAGAAATCCAGGTCGTAGATGCTTTGATCCCACGCGATGGCGAGCGCATGGTTACCTTCGCGAACCGCGGCGTCGATACGGCCGTTATAGGCAGTCGACATTGCAACGTCACCCGCGATCAGGAACTGCGGTGGTTGCGCACCCGCCTCCCAGCACTGGATGTAGGGCTTGAGTTCGTCCATTTTCTTAAACGCGCGCTCGACGCCCGCGGCCGTGCCGAGCACGGTGTAGACATCCTTCGGCGCCACACCGTCCGCCATCAGCGCGAACTCAAGGTTGTAGCGGGCCTCCTTTTTCATCCCGCGCTTGCCCGGAAATTTCTTGACGTCCCAGAAATCCTTCCAGCCTTGCGGCGTACCCTTGGTCAGCGTCGGGTTGTACGCCAGGACCGTTGACCACACAAATGTTCCAGCCGCACAAGGTGTGACCGATCCGCTCACCAGGTCGCTTTTTTGCGCGATGCTGGACCAGTTCAGCTTCTCGAAGAGGCCATCCTGGCAGCCACGACCGACGTCTGCGGACTCGACCTCCACGACATCCCACGTGACGTTCCTGGCCTCGACCATCGCTTTCACCTTAGCCATGTCGCCGGTGTACTCGATGGCATTCGTCGCAATACCCGTGTCCCTGGCGAACGGTTCTACCCAAGCGGCCTTTTGCGCGTTGCCAACCGCGCCGCCGTAGTTGACGGTCGTTAGTCCGCCGGCAGACGCCGTCGCCGACGAACATGCCAGCAACGCGGCGCAAATCATTTTCAAGTGCGATTTCATGATTCTCTCCTGCTGTGTGGTGCAAACGGAGGATGTCAGTTCAAGATCTTCAGATGGTCTTCGCGGAACGACAGCGCGATCCTGGCGCCCGAATGAGCGCGCGAATGCCCATCGTGATCGAGCGCAACCTTGACGAAACACTCTGTGTCGCCTGGGCCGCGACAACGCAGTCGCACGTGGTCGCCAAAATAGATGGCATCGAGCGTTTCGGCGTGGATGACATTCGCAGTGACTGCCGGGCGAGGTTCGACCGAGAGCCGTTCAGGACGGATGACGGCCATCGCCTGCGTGCCGACTCCGGCGTTTGCGACGTTCAATGCACGCACCGTCGTCCCGTCGGCGAGCCGCAGGCCGCAATATTCGCCGTCCTTTGCGACGACCATGCCCTTCAGCCGGTTGTTATCGCCGATGAAGTTCGCAACGAAAAGATTTCTTGGCGATTCGTACAGGCGATCCACTGTATCGAGCTGCTGGATCTCGCCCTGATCGAACACCGCGACACGATCGGACATCGTTAGCGCTTCGCTCTGGTCGTGCGTGACATAGACGAACGTCAGTCCGAGCGCTTCATGCAAGGCTTTCAACTCGAGCTGCATGTGTTCGCGCAACTGCTTGTCGAGCGCGCCGAGCGGCTCGTCCATCAGCACGAGTTGCGGATTGAAGACCAGTGCGCGTGCAAGGGCGACGCGCTGCTGCTGGCCGCCCGACAGTTGGCTCGGCATCCGCTTGCCCAGCTTCCCCATGCCGACCATTTCGAGCGCTCGCTTGACCCTGGAAGCCTGTTCGTCCGGCGGCACTTTACGAACCTTGAGTGGATATTCCAGGTTCTGCGCAACCGTAAGATGAGGGAAAAGCGCGTAGTTCTGAAACACCATCCCGATGTTGCGTTTGTGAGGCGGGATCCGGTTGAGCAACTGCCCATCGAGCCAGATCTCTCCATCGGTCGGATACTCGAATCCCGCAAGCATCATCAGGCAGGTGGTTTTTCCCGAGCCGGACGGACCGAGCAAGGTCAGAAACTCGCCTTTCTGAATATCGAGATTTAGATCTTTAACAACTAACGTTTCTCCGTCATATGTCTTCTTGACATGCCGAAAGCTAACCAGAGGTTTAGTCTGACCTTGCATGGTTGTCTCCAATATTGAAATTGCCGCATCTCGCCAGTGCGTTCACACTTTGGATGCGTTTCTCATTGATTGGCCCGTCGAAGCGCCCGCGCAAGCTTTTCGTCGTCTGCTGCCACGTTCGGCTTGCACCACGCTTCGCTGGGGAATGCTTGACTTGTAGCCGCTGCGAAACGGAGAAATGCGTCTAGCTGGGCAGATACTCTTCGGACCAGCTATCGCCAACGGCATGCCGCGCCATCAGCATTTCGATCTCGGCATCGCTATATCCGAACTCGCGCAACACGGCGAGCGTCGACGCACCGAATTTCTCAGCCGACGGCAGCGCGCGAATCCGGGCGTGACGCGGGCGGATCGCAAAGGGATCGAGTTGCGTGACGCATCGACCGCTCGGATGGTCCGCATAGACGCTGAATGAATAGCTACCGTTGTCGATCCCGGGACGATCATCGCAAGGCCGGCTGTTGTGCCGGCGCAGATTGACGATGTTGTCCGGCACCGCCGCAGCGATGTTGGCGGCCTGAAATCGGGTCTGCCAGATTCCGGCGGAGGCTGTGTCGAGCGCGGACGCGAGAAAGGCAGCCGGATCCTCGGCGGCAGCGATCCCTTTCAGACCGTCCACCCGATCGAGCTTGCCCAGTTCGCGCTCGCTGGTATCCACGTAGATCCAGTTGTCAGCAGCGCGGTAGAAGCGGGACATCGCCGTGAAGCCTTGTGCGTCGCGACCGGACGGCTCATCGAACGGGCGGCGGTTTGCGTAGTCGTACGAGAACGGAACCTGCACCAGATTGCCGAGCGCCGCGAGGGAAGTTCTGGCCCGCCCGGATTCGCCCGTTCTGGCCTTGCGGTACAGGGCGGCGGCAACGCCCAGCGCTGCCGCGAATCCGCACATGACATCGAT
>BBSL01000260.1 GCA_001319865.1 Burkholderia sp. E7m39
CGTAGCCGAGATAGTCGGTCCGCGGTCCGCGCCGCGGACCGCCAAAGCAGTCCAGTTGGCAGAAGATCACGCCCGGATTGACAGAACGTAGACTCGCTTCGTCCAGCCCCAACGGTGCCAGTTGCCGATCCGGCGCGTTCATTACGATCACGTCGACGGACCGTGCAAGCCGGTTGAACACCTCACGTCCATCCGGGTGATTCAGGTCGACGAGCACGCTCCGCTTGCCGCGGGCGGAAGACATCCCGAAGACCACCGTATTCCACGGGTCATAATTCGGTCTGACAGGGTCGAGTTTGATGACGTCGGCACCGAACCGGCCGAGAAACGAGGTTGAGTGCGGCCCGGCAATCACGTTGGTCAAGTCGAGGACGCGTACCCCTTCGAGCCACCCCTTCGAGCAGTTTTCAGACGGGGGAGGCACTCCAGCGCTCCCCTGCTCGTCCAGAATGGCCACGGCTTCCTGGAAGGTCACTATGCGGCGTGACGCCGGTGAGAGCATCAGTTCGGCGCAGTCCTCGAGCCATGAGACCGGACCGGGCTGTTTCATCGCGCCATACTCGAAGTCTTCGACGTCAAGGACCAGACCAGCGGCACTCGCATGATCGTCGTGCAGCCACTCTCGCGTGGTGCGATGCGCAGCGCCCGGGAATCCCCCTTCACCGAAAATCTTCTCCCACTCCGCTGCCGTTTTCGTCAGGAAGACTTCCTTCATGCGCGCGGAAATGCGCTTGGCCCAATGCTCGGGCAACGGATAAACCCCTAGCGACGCATCCCCCTCCCATTCGGAAATCGGCAGATATGGGTCGTCTACAAGCGGCAATCCGGCCGCCAGCATTTCCTCGTACAGCCCCATCGCCTGCAGGCAGCGCCGCGCGTGCGAGCGGTGCGACGGACACACCGCGTAAAATTTGCGGCCGTCGACGCACTCGTAGGTGCGATAGAAGGGATCCAGATAGTCCTGCAGAGCCTCATACGACAGATTCATCGGCAGACTATTCGACCGGCGCCGCTCAATCTCCTTTTCACGCAGGGTCTTGTATCGCTCAGGATAGCCTTCAATATGGATTGAGTTGTACGAAAGCCCCTCCATCACGGCTGAAGCCAGGGGGACTTCAATTTCATCTCCGAGGCCGGTGCGCTGCCGCGCCTGCAAAGCCAGAGCGACGGCGGATACACCCAGCATCGTGCCGTAGGCGGAGGCGAGCGGCAAAGGTGAGAAACTCGGGTTGACGCCCATCAATACGCGATTCTGTCCCATGTCCGTGAATACGCCGGATGCCGAAGCGATGATGGGCTCGAACGCGCGCCATTCGCGCCGCAACTGGTCATTGCTGGCGAAACCCGGCATCGAAAGGGCGATCAGTTGAGGGCTTTTCTCACGCAGCTTTGCGAAGTGCAGGCCCAGCCGCGCCATTACGCCCGGCCGGAAGTTCTCGATGACGATATCCGCGCGATTGATGAGGCTTTTCGCTTCTTCCAAACCACGCTCAGACTTCAGGTCGAGCCTCAGGCAATGCTTGTTACGGTTCAGAACGGCATTGGCCGGACTATCCCAAAGCGGCCCATTCGGAGGATCGACATGAATTACAGTAGCGCCAAGATCCGCAAGAATCATTGCCACGGCCGGGCCCGCAATATACTGGCCGAAGTCGATGACTTTTACGCCGCTGAACGGCAGTTGCTTGCTATTTCCCATAGTCTGCCAAGTCGCCTCCAGACCCGTCGCATCATGCGACCGTCGATCGTCATGTTGTGGATAGACCTGTCACCGTCAGTCATCAGCACCGAGACGCCTGTTTGGTGAAGATCCGAGTGGATGGACGCAACTTTCGGCCGGAATCCATGGCGCGTAAAGCAATAAAAAAAGCGATGGTGGGTCCGTTTTTTTTATGGCTCAAGCAGACGAGTCGGACGGCAGGACGCCGTGCACCGATGAACTAATGCGGGTGTGCCAGGCGGACCGAAGGTCAGTACCTTGCGTGCGCTTCTGCGGCCTGTGCACTCAACCATGCGACGAACGCAGCCGCATTGGGGTTAACGATGCTGTGCGGGGAGTAGACGAGATAGAACGCCTCACTGGTTGGAAGCCGACGCTTCAGTGGGGCGATCAGTTGTCCGGAGATCAGCATGTGCTCGACGAGCGACGAACGCGCGAGTGCGACGCCCTGGCCAAGTTCAGCCGCCTTGAGTGCGGAGATAAGCGTGTCGAATTGCATACCCTTCGACGAATCGACCTTCGAAGCACCAGCCTTTTTTAGCCAGTATCCCCAGCCCTCTTCGTAGCCGAGCACGTGGAGCAGTTCGTGATGCGCGAGATCCTTGGGCGTAGACAGAGGCGCTTTTGGAGAAGGCAAGCCGGGCGCGCAGACGGGCAGCAGCGTATCCCACGTCAGTCGCTCCGCTCGCAGGCCAGTCCATTTCCCGTGGCCGTAGCGGATCTCCAGATCGGCTTCGACATCGGTTACGCTGCTGTCGCCTCCCCAGATATTGCTGGTGATGCGCAGATTAACGTCTGGATACCGCTTCCGGAAATCGGGCAGCCGCCATGAGAGCCAGTGCGTGAAAAACACAAGACTCACGCGCACGGTCAGCATTTTCAGGTGTCCTTGTCCGAAGATCTCGTCCGTGGCAGCAGCAAGTCGCTCGATCGCTTCGTGGACAACCGGCAGATACGCAAGCCCGGCCTCGGTCAACTCGATGCCGCGCGGCAGGCGCTTGAACAACGCTGTTCCAAGCTGAGATTCGAGTCCCTTCACCTGCTGGCTAACGGCCGCCTGGGTAAGGCTCAGCTCGGTCGCGGCATGTGTGAAACTGAGGTGCCGGGCCGATGATTCGAAAGCGCGTAACCAATTGAGCGGCGGGAGTCGTTTCATCTCGAGAATAATTTAGCGGATCGGGCGGACAATTGGGGATTCTCGCATTCTATTGCGCCGATTCATTCTGAATCACCCGTCGGCGAGGCGCGTCTTTAAGATTGCACCCTCATCCTCACCGGCTGGTCCCGAATTCGCAACGGACACATTTCTAGGATCCGGCAGGGACCAGAATTGGTCGGCATTGGGTCCCACGACCGAAGGTGTTGATCATCCCGGGCTCGCGATTCCTACCACGACGTAACCGAACCGTTACAGCCAATCGACGCTCGCTGGTCGACGGACAAATATCAAACCCACAACGGACGCTGAGGCGTCGATTATTCCGGAAAGCGCGGACAAGCAGCTTCTGGCGGACTCAAACGGACCCCAAAGGTCAAATCTGGTTCGAGAATGGCCAAAGCTCAAATCCGGTTTCTGGCAGTTTTTCGCGCGCTCCAACCATCCCAGGGCGGATCGTCGCCGAACGCTTCGGCAAGGTAATCGACGAACCGGCGCACTTTGAACGGTATCCGGCGAGCGCTCGGATAGACCGCCTGCACTACCAGTTCGGTGGCGCGGTAAGCCGGCAGCAGCGCGACGAGTTCCCCATTGCGCAAATGCTCCCCAAAGACGAATGTCGGGCCGTACGCAATGCCGGCGCCGGCGAGCGCGGCCGACAGCAGCATCTGCGTGTTGTTGGCCGACACCCGCACAGGTCCTTCGATAACATGTGCACGGCCCTTCGAATCGAACAACGCCCAGTCCCCGGCGGAGACCGCTTCGCTGAACACGAGTCTGGGCGCCTGAAGCAGATCGCGGGGCTTGCGCGGCGTTCCAAGCCGCTCGAACAAGGGGCGATCCGGCGTGTTACCAGCGCCGGGTCTTCCAGTCGCCCGATCCGGATAGCGACGTCGATGCCCGCCTCCAGCAGATCGACATAACGGTCCCCGAGCACGACCTCGACATTCACCTGCGGATGGTCTTCGACGTAGCGCGCAACGACCTGTCCGAGATGCATCGCACCGAACGTGACGGGCGCGGCGACGCGCAGGACGCCGCGGGCCGTGCTGTGTGAATCGCTGGCCTCCCGGTTGGCTTCGTCGTATCTCTCGAGAATCTGCTTGCAGCGCTCGTAATAAGCCTGGCCCGTGTCCGTCAGGCTCAGGCGCCGCGTCGTGCGTTGAAGCAGCCGCGCATTCAGCCGTACCTCGATCTCACTTACGTGCTTGCCCGCCATCGCGGGCGAAAGCCCGAAACGCCGCGCGGCCGCCGCGAAGCTGCCTTCTTCCACGGCCGCAACGAACACGCCAAGACTTGTCAGTCGTCTGGACTGGACCCTCAGCATCACGCGACCCGACGGTCAGAAACATGTTGAACAGGGGACTGCAACTCAGGTCATGGAAAAGGGCTTTTGGTCCCTTACACTGAGATTCCGCTTCAGCATTCACCTTAATCGTGGAAGATGCACGTCAAATATCGCGAATGGCGTAAAGACCCGCCCCGATAGAAGTCTAGCGAACGCGTGACGATCAACGAATACGTGCGGCGTGCGAAGGGCCAATGTTTGAGACCAAACCGCCGTTCGAATGTCCGTGCGAAAGCTTGCGCGAGTGGCTGAGAG
>BBSL01000261.1 GCA_001319865.1 Burkholderia sp. E7m39
CCTGTGGCCGATTGGGGAGGTCGCCAACGTTCGCTTTATGGTGCTCCGGTCCGGAAAACGCTGATTCGGCTGACTGACCGCTTTGGAGAGGATCGTATGAGCGGAGTGGGTCGGTCGCGTCAGCCCCGCCCTTAAACTCATCGCCGAAAAGCGGCCGGTCGAATTTGGTTTCCCGAAAGCGGCCTGCCGTCAGCGCGCACTCCCGACCCGCACCGGCCTTTGCGCTGCCTTACCTATGGCGTCCGCTTCGAAAGATGCGACGTCGGTTATCTGGGTGGCGTCGAAGCGGCCTAACTTATCGCGCTGCGTGACTCCAACGATCGCTTGAAACGACACAGATCGCTGGTCGCACAAGGGCGAAACCACACCGCCGCAACCGGCAAGTGTAGATAGCCCTCAACGGACATCTACACGATCGTTCAAAGAAAGCAAATCGAGATCCACGGGATGAAGGCGATCGCGATCAGACCGAGAAACAGCATTCCCAGATAGATCCAGATTCGCTTGAGTCCCGCTTCCGGCGAAACCTCGCCGATGATGCACGCTGCGTAATAACACAATCCGAACGGCGGCGCGAACACCCCGAGGCCCATTGCCAGTACAACGACCATCGCATAGTGCACTTCGTGGATGCCAAGCTGGTGCGCGACCGGAAAAAGCAGCGGGCCAAACAGAACGATGGCCGGAATGCCCTCCAGCACGCTGCCGAGCACGATAAACGCAATGATCGACACCAGCATGAAGCCAGCAGCGCCGCCCGGGACTTTCGTCATCATGTCCGCGAGGTCGTGCGAGAAGCCCGACTGCGTCAGGGCCCAGCCCATCGCACTCGCCGCTCCGACGATGAACAGAATGGCGCCGGACAGCGCCGCCGTCTGCAGCAGCATTGGCATGATCGCTTTCCACTTAAGGCCGCCGCGATATATCAATAAGCCGATCACCAGCGAATAGGCAATCCCGATCGTCGAAACCTCCGTGGCGGTAGCGATCCCCTCCACCACCGCGCTGCGGATCAGGAATGGAAGCAGCAGCGCCGGCAGTGCAATCACGAAGGTGTGGCGCACTTGCGACCAGGGTGCCCTCACTGCTCCCACGCGGCTCTCATCTGTTTGCTCCTCGTGCCCTGCACGCCACCATGCCACAACGCCGAGTACGAGCGCGAGCACGATGGCCGGCAGAATACCGGCGGTAAACAACGCCGCGATGGATATACCTGTCACCGACGCGATCGCGATAAGCACCAGCGACGGCGGAATCGTTTCGCTCATCGCACCGGACGCGGCGAGCAGCGATACCAGCTCGCCGTCCTTCATCCCGCGCTTGCGCATTTCGGGGAAGAGCACGGGCGCCACGGCCGCCATATCGGCCGTCTTGGATCCCGAGATTCCCGAAATCAGCAGCATGGCTCCGAGCAGCACATAGGACATGCCGCCCCGGACGTGACCGAGCAGCGACGCGAGAAACGCCACCATCACGCGCGCCACGCCCGTGACATGCACCAGTTGACCGAGCAGCACGAACATCGGCACTGCGAGCAGGATCAGCGTGCTCATGCCTTCGTCCATGCGTCCCACCACCACGCTGAGCGGCGTCGACGTGGTCGTCAACAGATAGGCGCTCGTCGCGAGGGAGAACGCGAAGGCGATCGGCACGCCCGCCATCACCGCCGCACCGAGGACGCCGACGAAGAACACCAGCAGCCCTCCCTGCCCAATCTGCGTCAAAGGCGCCTTGGCAAGATAGCAGCTGAAGGCGATCAGCAAGATCAGCGCAATCGCGCCGACGATGTGGCGCCGATCATGCCGCGTCAGGCGCAGGCCGCAACTCGCAAGGGCGGCCGCACAGCCGAACGGAATCGCCATTGCCCTGACCGAGCCCGACCAGCCAAGTGCCGGGGTTTCCACGAATGCCTGGTCCTGCACATAGTCGAGTGCGGGATGGATTACCAGCGCAAAAAACGCCGCGGCGGCGGCGACCGCGAGGGTCTCAGCCCAAGCCTGGGCGCGCGACGACATGTGGGATACGAAGAAGGTTAGCCGCATGTGACACGAACGTTGCACCGCGAGCGCACTGCCGAGCATCGCAAGCCAGAGGAACAGAATGGACGCGAGTTCGTCCGACCAGATGAGCGGTTGGTGAAACACCGCACGCGCAACGATGCCGACGAACAGCAGCGCCACCTCACCCACGACCGCCGCCGCCGCGAGCACCTCGATCCCTCGGCGCAACCAGCGTTCGATGCCGCTCTCGCCGCGGGCATTGCGTACGAAGGACGGCCCCGGAACCTCCAGATTGTGCGCAGCGCTCATGATATTTTCCCCGTCACCGCCTCAAGAGCACTCCACGCACCGGCACCGAACTTGTCCCGCCATTGCGTATAGAAGCCGGATTTCGAGAGTGCTGCCCGAAACGCCTCCCGGTCCGCAGAAACGAACGTCAGTCCCTTGCCCGACAGTTGGGACTTCAGCGATGTATTCAAACGCGCGACGTCCGCGCGCTGCTCGACACTCGCCCGGTCAAATTCACGCCTCACGATCGTTTTGAGGTCGTCCGGTAGCGCATTGAGCGCGCGCGGGTTGCCGAGCAGCCAGAACGGATCCCAGATGTGATTGGTCTCTGCCACGTACTTCTGCACCTCGTAGAGCTTGCCCGCCTCGATCGCGACGAGGCCGTTTTCCTGGCCGTCCACGAGATGGGTTTGCAAGGCGGTGTAGAGCTCGTTGAAGTTGATCGACGTAGGGTTCGCACCTAGCGTCTGAAAGAGCGACGTGAACATCGGCGAGACCGGCACGCGAATCCGGTAGCCGCGCAAGTCATCTGGCGCCTTGATCGGTTTCGTTGCGGACGTGATCTGTCGAAAGCCGTTGTCGGCCGCCCTCGACACCGAGACGTAGCCGGTCTTGTCGATCTGCGCGCGGATGATCTTGCCGAGTTCGCCGTCCACGCCGCGCCAGACCTTATCGTAGTCTGAGAATGCGAATCCGAGATTGGTGATGGCCGCGAGCGGAATCACGGTCGACAGCACCGAGCCTGAGATGTTGAGGAACTCGACGGCACCGGAGCGAACTTGCGACAGCAGGTCGGTATCGGAGCCCAGTTGCGATGCGGGGAAGAAGCGTATCTCGAGCCTCCCGCTGCTCGCCTCACGAATGCGGTCGATGGCTTCCTTGAGCCGCGGATTGATCGGTTGATTAAGGGATTGCCCGGTAGCGAGCTTGTAGGTGAACTCGGCAGCGCGTGCAGGTCGGGTCCATATCGTTACCAGCGGAAGGGCGGCCGCAGCCTTCAACACCGCGCGTCGCGAGATGCGGCGCGGCGAGTTCGACGTGCTCATGATGCTGTCTCCATTTATATGAACTTACCGTGGCGCGCCATTTTGTCGATATGGCGTCGAGGCACGTTGGGACGCTTGTCGAATGCTTGTCGAGGCGCCGCCGGTCCTGCATGTGCAAAATATAAGAGGCTTGTTGGTGAAGGACAATTCAATTATTTTGCGCAAAGGTGTAGCCAATCTAAAGGGTGATCATGTACCTGCCATTGCGAGCCATCAGTGTTTTTCATGCTGCGGCGAGTTCGGGGAGCATCTCTCGCGCAGCAGCGGAATTGAACGTCACGCCATCGGCCGTTAGCCAGCAAATCCAGTCGCTCGAGACGCATCTGGGCACGGCGTTGATGACGAAGGTCGGACGGGGCGTCGCATTGACCGAAGCAGGCGAGCGCTACTTCGCGATGATTTCGGAGGAGATCGACCGCATCGCGGACGCGACTCAGCGTATACGCGGCTTGCGCTCCGTCACGCTCTTGACCGTGCGCGCGACTCCAACGCTCTCCACCAAGTTCCTGCTGCCGCGCCTGCGCTCGTTCCTCGACGGCCATCCCGATCTCGAAGTGCGCCTGAACGGCACCAATGAAATGACCGACTTCGCTCAGGAAGCAGTCGATATCGAGATCCGTCACGGCACCGGCCAATGGCCGGGCGTGTATGTCGAGGCGCTGACCGAGGAATCGTTCCTGCCGGTCTGCTCGCCCGCCTACTGCGCGCCGGCGAGTCTCGACGCTGCCGATCTCCAGGGGCATCGCCTCATCTACTCGATCAAGTCGCAGGTCCAGTGGCCGCATTGGTTCTCGATGGCGCGTGCGGCGCCGCTCGATCCCGGGCAACGCGTCCTCTTCGACCGCAGCCACATGGCGATCGATGCCGCCGTCGACGGCATGGGCATCGCGCTCGAGAGTACGCTCATGATGTGGCGCGAGCTGCGCGACGGCACGCTGACTTGTCCTCTGCGCGAGCCGCCCGCCATCCGCCTGACGACGCAGTGGATCGTCTGCCCGTTCGAGCACCTGCACAAGAAGAAAGTGATCCTGTTTCTCGATTGGCTGCGCGCCGAGCGTGACACTTGGCAATCCGCGTCCCAACTCCCCGCCGCCCGCTGATGTTGAAGCCTGGCTAACAAATCGCCTCGGAAATGTTAATTGTTCTGGCGGAAGCCCCTGACTACACTTGCTCGCAAGTAAGGCGCACCGCTGTTCTGCCTTCGATCACGCCACCCCGGCCACTCACCGCGCGCCGCGCTCGCGGCCACGATCCATAGTCTCGACCACAAAGGATTGCAAATGAATCTCTCCAGTCTGCTCCAGGCACGCAACGCTTGCGGACGTCCCGTTCGCGTCGGCCTGATCGGTGCCGGCAAGTTCGGCTCGATGGTGTTGTCGCAGGCCCGTCATATTGAAGGGCTGCATGTAGTGGGCGTCGCCGATCTCGATGTCAGCAAGGCGCGTGCGTCGCTCGCTCGAGTCGGCTGGCCGGCCGAGCAATACGGCGCACGCTCGCTCGCCGACGCAGTGAAGACTGGCGCCACATGCGTGCTCGACGATGCCGCCGCGCTCGCCGCTTGCGACGAAATCGAATGCATCATCGAAGCGACGGGTCACCCGATCGCCGGTGTGCGTCACGCACTGGCCGCGATCGAAGGCAACAAGCACGTGGTCATGGTCAACGTCGAGGCGGACGCGATGTGCGGCCCGCTGCTCGCCGCGCGCGCTCGCGAGCGCGGTCTCGTCTACAGCATGGCGTACGGCGACCAGCCAGCGATCATCTGCGAACTGGTGGACTGGGTGCGCTCGTGCGGCTTCCAGCTGACATCGGCTGGCAAGGGGATGAACTTCGAGCCGCGCTACCGCTATTCGACTCCGGACACAGTGTGGAGCTTCTTCGGCTGGACCGAGGAAGAAGTGGCCAAGGGCGATTTCAACCCGAAGATGTACAACTCGTTCACCGACGGCACCAAGGCCGCGATCGAAATGGCGGCGGTCGCGAACGGCACGGGCCTCGACTGTCCGGACAACGGCCTCGCGTTTCCTCCTGCGGGCCTGCATGATCTGGCTCGGGTCTTCCGGCCAGCGGAAGATGGCGGACGCTTGTCGCGCAGCGGTCTCGTGGACATCGCCGCCAGCCAGGAGCCGGATGGCCGCGAAGTGTTCAACAACATTCGCTACGGCGTCTTCGTCACGTTCAAGGCGCCGAACGAATACGCGCGTGCGTGCTTCAAGCAGTACGGCCTGCTCGTCGATCCGACCGGCTGGTACGGCTCGATGTGGCGCCCGTTCCACATGATCGGCCTCGAAACCAGCGTGAGCGTGCTGTCCGCCGTGTTGCGCGGCGAGGCGACGGGTTCGTCGAAGGAGTTTCGCGGCGACGCCGTGGCGACTGCCAAGCGCGACCTCACGCCGGGCGAGATGCTCGACGGCGAGGGCGGTTATGCGGTCTGGGCCAATGCGATCCCGGCGTCGAAGAGTCTTGCCATCGGCGGCCTGCCGATCGGGCTCGCGCACAACGTCAGGCTGAAGCGGCCGGTCGCCAAGGACACCATCGTGCGCTTCGAGGACGTCGAACTCGAACGCGATCTCGACGTCGTCGCGCTGCGTCGCGAGATGGAGCAGAGTGCGCTCGGCAAGCCGGCGAAGGCAGCGTGAGGCGCGCACATCATGGCATTGAATCGAGAGAGTGAAGAGTCCAGCATGGATAGCCGAAATCAAGCGTTCGTGGTCGTCGCCGAGTTCGAAGTGAAGACCGAATGTGTTCGCGACTTCCTCGCGCTCGCACGCGACGACGCCCGACACTCGCTCGCCGACGAGCACGGGTGCCGGCAGTTCGACATCGTTCAACTCGACGAGACGCCGGCGCGCATCATGTTTTACGAGGTGTACGACGATCGCGCCGCGTTCGATGCGCACTTGCAGACTCAGCACCTCGATCGCTTTCGTGCCGGCTTTCCGGCGCTGATCGTGGCGGAGCGCCTGGTGCGCTTCGGCCGGCGCGAGCCTGCGTGATGCGCGCCAGTCTTGCTGTGGGCTTCATCGGCACGGGCATCATGGGCTTGCCGATGGCCCGGCGAGTTGCCGGCGCCGGCTACCGGGTCGCGGCGTGGAACCGCACCCGGGACAAGGCGGCGCCGCTCGTCTCGGCGGGAATCGAGGTGGTCGGTCACTCGAGCGAAGCCGCGCGCGACGCGGATGTCGTGATATGCATGCTGAGCTCCGGCCTAGCTTGCGACGACATCCTGCTCGGTGACGACGGCATCATCGCCTGGATGCGTCCGGGCAGCGTGCTGATCGTGATGAGCTCTATTCCTGTCAATACTGCGCAGCGCCATGCGGAGGTGGCGGCGTCGCGCGATATCGGCTATCTCGACGCGCCCGTTTCCGGCGGCGAGAAAGGCGCGCAGGACGGCACGCTCGCGATCATGGCCGGCGGCGAGGCGACGGTGTTCGAAGGTGTGCGCGCGGTACTGCAGACGATGGGCCGTCCGACGCGCATCGGCCCGGCGGGCACGGGCCAGCTCGCGAAGCTCGTGAACCAAATGATGGTTGCGAGCACGATCGCCACTGTCGCCGAAGCGATGCTGCTCGCGGAACGCGGCGGCGCCGATCCCGCGCAAGTCCGCGCGGCGCTGCTCGGCGGATTCGCCGACTCGACGATCCTCCGTCAGCACGCGGCACGCATGATCGCGCGAGACTTTGTGCCGGGCGGCCCGGCCAAGTATCAGATCAAGGATACGAAGACCGCGCTCGGTTTCGCGCAGAGCGTGGGGCTGGAGTTGCCGGTACTGGGGCTCGTCGATGGCCTCTTCACCGACATGGTCGAACATGGCGACGGCGAACTGGACCACAGCGCACTGATTCGTGAACTGCGCAGGCGCAACGGCTTGCCGGTGCCATGACATTGGGACGAACGGATTTTTTATTCAACACGCACCATGCGTCGTTCCACGCTATCCTCCGGGAGGCCGTAAGAGATTAGGCCGGTATTGATACATACCATGCCGTATTCGCACACAGCGCCACGTACCACGCGCGGCTTATATGCAGGCTGTAGAATGAAGCGGCGAAGCCGAATGTGGCGTCAATTGCCTTTTGCTGTGCGCGCGGAGCGGCGAGCAAGCCTTGTCCATCATCGAGTCATTTACGCCGAACGTTGCGCTCATCGAGCGTCACATGCCGGGCATGGACGGTACCGAGCTCGCACGACGGCTGCGGCGACAGGCCGCGTGCAGCGCGACCCGGCTTGTCGCGCTCACAGGATGCGCGAGGCCGGACGAGCACACCAAGAATGACTGCGCCTTTGACGGTTACCTCGTCAAGCCACCGTCGCTGGAAGACCTGGCGGAAGTGTTACGTCGGTAACCTGTCAGCGCCTCTTACAGGAGCCGTCTGCAGCAGCCGCAGTGTGATGGAATGGCCGGTGCGTCCATCGGCCGGATGGGCGTCCGAACCGCTTACGCATGTCCGGGAGGTCTCAGGCTCGCTGTTGGAAGGGTTCCGTCCACAAGGTGAGCGATGCGCGGCATGCAACCGGTCCACCGTGGTACGACAGGAACTGCACCGCCCATGCGATCCCGGTACCGCTCGCACAGTTCTATGCACATCGAAAATACTTCGGCAATGGCTGCGGCCGCCAGTCCATGAGATTCGTTGTATGCCAGCACAGCAACATGGCGCTCCTGCATGCCGTGCAAAGGCGGGTAAGGCTTCCGCGCGCATCCGGCGTCCTGAACACCTGTGTCTGCGACAAGTTCGTTATCCGAATCTGTGATGTGATCGGGCGGGCGCCAACCGTGGCCACGCGCCAGCCTGGTTTCCCCCGCTATGCGTCCAGTTCATCATCGACGAGCTTGTGCCTTATCGCGTAGCGGATGAGCGCGCTTTCATTCGCAGCCTGCATTTTTTCGATGATGTGCGTCTTGTGCGTGCTGACCGTCTTCACGCTGAGGCACAGTTCATGTGCAATGTCCGTGATGCTCTGGCCTTCGACAATTCTTCTGAAGACATCGAACTCGCGCTCGGATAGCCGCTGATGGGGCATTGCCTCCGCCGGTTCGTTCAGGTTCTGGGCGAACCTCTCGGCCATTGACAGGCTCACATACACCCCGCCGGACGCGATTTTCGTGATCGCATTGAGCAACTCGCTGCTCGCGCTTTCCTTGGTCAGGTAACCCGATGCGCCTGCCTTGAAGGCCCGCGCTGCGTACTGGTGCTCCGCATGCATCGTCAGCACCAGAATCCGCAGGGCGGGGTTCTCGTCCTTGATCTGCCTGATGAGCTCGATACCGTTTTGCCCGGGCATCGACAGATCGAGCAGGAGTACATTGGCGCCGACGGAGCGCACCATTGCGACGGTCGTCACGCTGTCCCACGCTTCACCAGCAACTTCAAACCCGCTGGCGTCGAGGAGGACGTGGCGCAATCCGTCGCGTACCACCGCATGGTCGTCTGCCAGTAGAACCTTTATCACGTCCCTTCCTCCTGTCGAGAGCCGCGTCAACAATCCTTTGCATTGAGCGGCCGGATGCGCCTGCCTGACTGTGTTGGCAGACCGGATGCTTTGCAGTTCCAGGGGAATTGACTTATCAGGCTCCCATGTGGCGACATGCGCAGTCCACCTCGACCATGCCGCGTTCAAGCGCGAACTGCCTTGCCTCATCGGGGTTTCCGAAACTGCCCAGTACCGACGATGCCCTTTCCCTGCCGTCGGGCGACTGCACGATAAACATCGCGACATATTCGCCGCTTTCGTACGCTGCCAGCGGCTGGAGACCATACCCCCTGTACTTGATCCTGGTGTTATGCATGCACCCTCCGCAGGCGACGCGATATCGCCGACAGACGCTCGAGCAGATCGTGTTTCTTCGTGATGACCTGCGCTGAACCGGCGACGACGCACGTGCCCAGAAGCCGTCTGTGCCAGTAGTCGGGATCGGTGATGAAGCGATGTTCCGAAGCACAGCCTGCAAGGTTGAGGTTTTCCAGCGGGGTTACCACCGCCTCGATATGAAGCAGATCCTGAATTTCCAGTTCATCGATGCTCATGGTTTAACCCCTCGGAAAGCCAAACCATTTGTGTTCACGGCGGGCGGTTCGCCGTCCGCAGCAGCTTTTCGCGCTCTGCGCGCTTGCCAGTTATCTCGTCGGTAAGTTTATCCAGCCATTCAGCCTTTTTGAATGAGAGGAAGTGAGATAGTAATGATCTGCTCGATATGATCCAGAATTGAAGCATCTATTCCCAAACAGGCCTTGGTCAATTTACAGGCCGCTTATGGCGACCGTGCCGGTCGCGAAGCCACGCTAGTTCCGGCTTCGCTTTGGATCAGAAAATGCCTTTTCGCCGCAGCGCGGCAAGCGTATGTCAGGAGACGCAGGATGGGCGAGTTGATGCAGCCGTCAGGGCTGTTTCTTTCGACCGCACGGCCAGAACCACACAAGCAGCGCGCTGCATACATCACGCTGATCGTATCGGCGACGCTTTTTGCGACGCTGGCGCCGTTCGCCGGGAAACCACTGCCGGCACTGTGGGCCTTTGTGCCCGTTTACAACTCGGCCATTGCGATCAATGACGTGGTCACGGCCGGACTTCTGCTTGGCCAGTTCACCATCCTGCGCTCCACATCCCTGCTCGCGCTGGCGGGCGGCTATTGGTTCACGGGCTTGATGGCGGGCGCGCATATGCTCAGCTTTCCGGGCGTGTTTTCGCCGACGGGCTGGCTTGGTGCAGGGGAGCAGACAACGGCCTGGCTGTACGTCCTCTGGCACGGAAGCTTTCCCGTGGTGGTCATTGCTTATGCGCCTGGGTCGCCCCAACGGTCTGCCGCCGCTGGCTCCGGCGGGGCACGCAGCCGCACCCATGATCGCGTACGCTGCCGCCGCACTTGTGGCGGCCATCGCGTGCGTCGTCCTCACGACGACTGGCGAACCGATGTTGCCACGCATCATGCACGGTCACCGGATGACCTCGACGATGACCGGGATTATCGCGACCGTCTGGACCCTGAACCTGCTGGCGCTACTGGCAGTGTGGCGGCGACGGCCGCAATCCGTGCTCTATCAGTGGCTGGCCGTCGTCATGGTGATCTGGCTGCTCGACATCGCGATGTCCGCCATGCTGAATCATGGGCGCTTTGACGTCGGCTTCTACGCGGGACGGATATACGGGCTGCTGGCTTCCGGCGTCGTGCTGTTCGCCTTGCTATTCGAGAACAGCAAGCTCTACGCACGTGCCGTGCGGGCCCTGGAAGGCGAGAAGGTTGAGCGTGGCCTCGTACTCGAGAAGACAGCGGAACTCAATGAGACGAACGAACTGCTTGAGCAGCACGTCGCGACGCGAACCGCAGAACTGACTGTTTCCAACGAAAAGCTGACGTGCGAAGTGCGCGAGCGCAGGCGCGCCGAAAGTGCGCTGCAGGCATCACGTGACGAGCTGCGCGAAATTTCCGCGCTCAGTTCATCTGCCCGGGAGGCTGAGCAACGCCGCATTGCGCGTGAACTCCACGATGAACTCGCCCAGACACTGGCCACACTGAATATTGACCTCGGCCAGCTTGCCGGGCAGATCGGGGGCGCGGCTATTTTCTTGGACAGAGTTATGCCGCGATTCCAAGACTCTGCCGGTATTCGACGGGGCTGAGGGAGCCGAGCGAGAGTTTGATCCGTTTTGCGTTGTACCAGCGAATGTACGAGTCAACGATTTCA
>BBSL01000262.1 GCA_001319865.1 Burkholderia sp. E7m39
CTTCTGGACACAGTACTCTCTCAAAGCCTGGCATCGCGAATACGAGCAGTGCCACGATCTACGGGCGGGCTATGTCCGTTCGTTCTTGGTCGGGTAGCCCAATTGCCGAATGGTAGCTCCGATGCGCTTGCCCAGCTTCAGGTAAAGGCGAACCGCTCGAATGCGGTCTTCGTATGAGAACATGAACTACCTGCAGGTAGTCCAAGATTTTGTCCGCACCCCCGGTGGGTCAGAATTCAATCGGCGTTGACACGTTGATGCAGGTCAACGGCAATGGCCGCAGGCAAGCCATCCTTTTCCTGCGTGCGACGCGTAACCGTCGAGGCCGCGTGCTGACGGTGGGGGGACAAATATGGGCATCGGTATGGACATCGCCTATTTCGGCTTCAGCGGGTCGGACTGGCTGGAAGCGGAAGCTGCCGTTCAACTCATCCGGCTTGAACGCTACGGGGCGCCGGTCTTTGGTTGCAAGCTGGCGATCGGTCTGACGCGGACCGATACAGGCAGTATCCGGTACGAAGTCAGCCTTGATGTCGTGATGGCCGAGGACGGCGCAACACTCATTGGGCACGGGCGGAGCGAAAGGGTGGAACTCGCGCTCGGCAGTGCATTCGATACCGCAGAGAAGGCACTGCAAATCGCGGTCTTCAGATCGGGAGGGCGGTCAGCTTGATTCGAGCCTGCGATAAAACGGGTGCATGTGCTACTTCTGCAGCCAAGTATTCCCCGTCACACCGGATTACCATTAGAGTCAAGTGAACCGCGAATCACTCCTCATCCCAACAGTGGCCTGCCATTTCTAATGTCGACGCGCCTCACGGTCAGCAGTGGCGCAGCACTGGATCATTCCCTGCCGAAAATGCGTCGGGTCCATACATGCACGGAAAGTACGATTACCCCGAGTCAATACGGATGCCGTTTGTGAAACTGCGGCGCGGAAATCCGCAGGTCGCCCTCCGGCATCTGGAAGTAACGTTCAAAGGCACCGAAGCGGCGCTCATGGAGGTAGAGTCCTTCTTCTTTTCTTCTTCGCCAGCGGCTCGTGCATTACCGCCTTCGCAACCCGCCAGAACTGAACTGCCCGCAAACAGTCTGGATTACCCGGTTGCGCGGCCATGCACTGGGCAGACGACCCTACGAAAACCTGGGCCCGTGTCAACGTAGCAAACAGGTGGTCGACGACGTCGATACGGCCGCGGGCATGCGCGGCTCGGCGCACTTACCGCTTGTCCCCTAACTGATACCTCAGTCGGTGCGCAAACTTTCCCTTCGTATCGCGGCTTCGAACAACCGCCTTTCGCAGTTCCTCCAGAGCCAACATGAAAACGCCGAACGGCGCGAGAAGCAGCCAGGTGCTCGCATCAAGTCCCTTGGTGCCGAGCAGGTCATTGACCCACGGAACGTAGTTGATAGACAGGAGCAGCGCGATCTCCGTGGCCACACCCCATCCAAGCAGCGCATTGCCGTGCAATCCTGTCGTAAGTAAAGACTTTGTCGAGCTTCGGCAAAGGAACACGTTGATGATCTGCATCACAATGATAGCGCTCAGGCATGCAGTCGTGGCGCGCAAGTACGTCGGGTCGTCGGTCGATATGGCTCGTCCGTACATCCAGCCCGCCTGGCGGAGCACGAAGAGGAACGCAGCGATTGCGATGCCGGCTTCGATGAGACCAAGAAAGAGGTAAGCCCTCAAAGCGAGCGCCTGATTCATTAGTCGTTCGGTTCGGGGCCGTGGAGGCTGGTGCATAATTTCGGGGTCAGGTTGTTCCACCCCCAGACCGAGCGCCGTAAGCGTATCTGTGCCCATGTCTACCGAAAGCGCCTGAATCGGCGTCAAGGCTAACGGAATGCGCAGCAAGACAAAGAGCAGATAGGGGATCAGTTCAGCAACATTGTGAACCAGAACATAGGTCAGAAACTTGCGGATGTTTTCAAAGACCGCCCGCCCTTCTTCGATCGCGCTCACGATACTCGCGAAATTGTCGTCGACCAGCACCACGTCTGCTGCATCCTTTGCGACGTCGGTGCCGTTCCTGCCCATCGCAATGCCGATATGGGCACACTTGAGTGCCGGCGCGTCGTTCACGCCATCGCCCGTGACTGCGACGATGTGGCCTCTGCATTTGAGCGCCTCCACGATGTGCATCTTTTGATCCGCGGCAACGCGCGCAAAAATGACATCCTCGGCGTCTAGCGCGAGTTGCAGTTCGCTCGGCGAGAGCGCCCGGAAATCGTCTCCCGTGATTATCTTTGGGCTTTCCGTTCGCGTCAGGCCGATTTCGCGTGCGATTGCGGCGGCCGTCAACGGGTGGTCGCCGGTGACCATGATGACCCGGATGCCAGCCTCGCGGCAGCGGAAGATCGCAGCGGGCACTTCGGGCCTCGCCGGGTCTTCAAACCCAACGAGGCCAACGAACACCAGATCTTCATCTATGTGTTCGTGTTCGTGTTCGTTGTCGTGCCTGTCCGTTTGCATTTTGAACGCCAGCGCGAGCACACGTAGACCGCGGCGCGCCATGCGCTCGTGCGCGTCGCAGATACGTTTTGCGGACTCGGCATCGAGCGGTTGTACCTGGCCGCCGACGAGCACAGAAACACAGCGAGGAAGGATTGCCTCCAACGCGCCCTTGGCGTAAACCACAATCCCTTTCGAAGTCCGATGAACGGTGGACATACGCATCCGGTCCGCATCGAACGGAATTTTGTCGAGCAAAGGATCCACGAGCGTATCGCGTGCAACCGCGTGCACCATTTCCACCAACGCGACCTCCATTGGATCGCCAAGAAACTCGCGCCGGCCGCCGGTCTGGGTCTCTTTCAAGTCCTGACACATCAGGCCTGTACTGAAGAATGGTCGATAAAGGTTGATCAGGTCGGACCTGTTCTTCAGGTCCGCAACGGAAATTGACGTTGCTGAGCCGAGAAGCATCTCCCTGACTACCATGTGGTTCTGCGTAAGCGTGCCCGTCTTATCTGTGCAAATCACGGTCGTGGAGCCGAGTGCTTCCACCGCCGGTAGATAGCGAATCAGCACATTGCGCTTTGCCATACGCTGGGTGGCCAGCACGAGCGCCAGTGTCAGCGTGGGAAGCAAGCCCTCCGGTACCATGGCAACGATGATACCGATGGCGAACATGAATGCCTGCCAGAAGGCGATGCCAATCGCCCATCCGACAGCAAAGAACACGGCACCGATTGTGATTGAGAGAATCGCCGTTATGCGACTCAGATGCGCAACTTCCCGTCGTAGGGGAGACATCTCGCTTCCTGCCGTCTGAACCAGATGTGCGATCCTGCCGAATTCCGTGCGCGTGCCGGTGGCAAACACGATGGCCTTCGCCTCGCCCGACAATACGGCAGTGCCGGCATAGACGATGTTCCTGCTCTGCGAAAGTCCGGCAGCTGCGGATGGCGCGGCGTCACACGTCTTGGGCAAGGATTCGCCAGTAATCGCCGCGTTTTGCACTCGCATGCCGAATGCTTCGACCAGTCGGCAATCCGCAGGCACATTGTCGCCCTGGCCGAGAAGCACGATGTCGCCCGGCACCAGCTTATCGGCGCTCAGTTGAACAACCAGGCCCTCCCGTATCACGTTGATCTGCTGCGGCAGCAGCGCGAGCAGCGTCGTGAGCGTTCTTTCGACGCGAAACTCCTGCCAGAACGAAAACAGGCCGCTCACCAAGATGACGGCAACGATGGCTATGCCAATCTTCAGCATGCCTTGCCCGGGTACGCACCATTCCGCGAAAAACGCGAGCGCGGCTGCGAACCAGAGAATGACGGAGAAGTTGCTGGTAAATTCCTTCGCGAAACGCAACCATAGCGGCTCGCCCGCCGCTCTTTCCACCTGGTTTGGCCCATACTCCTTCAGCCTGAGGGCAGCCTCGGCCCGGGTGAGTCCTGACGGACGGCTTCCGAGACTGGCAATTACAGCAGTCGGGGACATTTGATCGACACGCATTGTGGACCTCGCAATGCAGTTGGCGAGGCACACCCCTCGCATTCCGATATTCTTCCCAGCTAACATATGGCGACTTGAGTTACATCAAGAGTCGAACAGACCGTAGCCGCCGCGCGCTGGCAGGCGCGTCGAGAGCCGGCTTGCAACCGAGCGTCCATTCACCGCGGACGTCGCGATCCACGCCATGATAGAAGGTCGGTTCGTGCGTCGAATAGTAGTGCTACTTCGCCTTCGACAATCACCACGACTGCACATGTGAGCCCATGACCATCCGGCTCGTAGGCCAGAAAGGCGAACGGTTCGCACATTCAACCTCCTTTCCGACATGCAGATCCAGTGCGACGCCCCCCACGCCGCGCGTCATGCCGTCACGGCCCGTTACGCACGGTGCTTCAGTTCCAAGTGTGGTTGCCGCCGGTCACGAGCGACAGCAACGCGCACGCTCAATCGCGCAAATCATCCAGGGAAACGACGCCAATCAGTTCCTTGGCTTCGTCGTGCACGTCGTTGTGACCTACAGTGTCGCGCCGTGGCGTGTTGTTGAACGCCCGTTTCTGGGGCGACTCACCGTGCTCGACAGCGCGCCGCTGATCGCGTAAGTCATTACACGTGGGTAAGTGGCCCAAAAAGTAGCAGGCCGCGCATCGGCATGTCATCGACACGATCGCTAACCACAACCCGGTGCGTTTGGCGCACCTCACCGACCTCAAGGGCATTGGCCGGGTCGGCGCGCAGCGACTCGCGCTCGAACTGTTCTGGAGGACCTTCGATAACCGTCGCCAGGTCGGCGCTTGCGTGGGCCTCGTGCCACAACCGTACGATAGTGGCGACAGTCAGGTCGATCAGGGCATCAGCAAACAGGGGAATCGCCGGGTGCGCGCGTTACTGATCGAAATGGCGTGGTCCTGGTTACGCTATCAGCCTGACAGTGTACTTACGCACTGGTTCTACCAGCGCACGCAGGGCATCTCCTCGAGTCGCCGACTCCGGCGGGTTGCCATCGTGGCCGTCGCCCGCCGTCTCGCAATCGCGCTCTGGCGTTATCTGAAGGATGGTGTGCTGCCCGAAGGTGCCAAACTGAAGTCCACATAGCTCCCCAACGTGTCGCAGGAAGAGGTAACAGTCAGTTGACCAACTACACCGGCACAAATGGTCTGACGTGCACGCGTCCGTGGAAGTCCCTGGTTGCCTGTGAGTTACCGATTGAAAGATGGGACGCGTGCCCCGGAGACATCCGGGCGAAGCGCGCATGCAGGATGGGGTTGGTCACACAGCAGGCCAGCGGATAGAAGGTTAGTGCAGACTCAGGTCTCACGAGCGCGATTGATCGGCCTCAGATTCGTCATGCAAGGTGTGGCGGGTCTTAATATGAACGACCCTCTGTCGTCACCTCATAGGCAATCCGAAACACTGGAGGATCAACCGTTTGTCAAGCCGCTTTGTGGCTTGACAAACGGTTACTCATAGAAGGGACTTCCCCGTCCCGAGCCTGCGGCGGAAGCCGCGGATCGCGTCAAAGTGCCATGATGGAGTGTCAAGCCTTCATCAACGCCAGCAGGAGGGGAAGTCCATGTCCATTGTCACCGTCGGAATCGATCTTGCCAAGAATGTGTTTTGCCATCCATGGTGTGGATGAAACCGCCAAGGCGGTACTGGTCAAGCCGAAGGTCACCCGTGATCAGCTCATAGCGTTGATCGCGCAATTGCCGCCGTGCCTGATCGGT
>BBSL01000263.1 GCA_001319865.1 Burkholderia sp. E7m39
CTCGGGCGCGCATCACTGGGCCCGCGTGTTCCAGCGGTACGGCCACACCGTAAAGCTCATGGCTGCCAGACTCGTGGCACCGTACCGGATGTCTGGCAAGCTTGGCAAGAACGACGCGGCAGATGCAGCAGCCATCTGCGAGGCGGTGACGCGCCCCAGCATGCGTTTTGTGCCAGTCAAGGACGAACACCAGCAGGCGACGCTTTGCCTGCATCGAACTAGGCAAGGCTTCGTCGTAGAACGTACTGCAATATATAACCGTCTTCGTGGACTGCTCGCCGAATTCGGCGTGGTCTTGCCGCAGAAGCCGGAGCGGTTGCGCAAGGAGCTTACGGCGCATCTGGATTCTTTGCCGGGGTGGGCCGGCAGAAGCATTCGCGACCTGCTCGAACACGTCGACAGCATCGAAGACCGACTGACCGAATACGACCGCGCCATCAACCAGATAGCGCGCGAGGACGAGCGTAGCCGTCGACTCATGCAGCTGCGTGGCATCGGGCCGACAACGGCCAGTGCGTTGCTTGCCAGCATCGGCGCCGGGCATGACTTCAGGAATGGTCGCCAGGTGTCCTCCTGGCTCGGCCTGACGCCCGCACAATACAGCAGCGGTGGCAAAGCACGACTTGGCAGCATCACCAAGGCCGGGGACGCCCATCTACGCGGTCTGCTGGTCACCGGTGCTCGCGCAGTCATGGCAAACCTGGGCGACAAACAGGACCGATTTAGCCGTTGGGTCAGAGCCCTGACCGAGCGGCGCGGCTATTGGCGAGCGGCGGTAGCGATCGCTGCCAAGAACGCGAGGATGGCATGGGCACTGCTGAGATATGGCGATGACTTCAAACATCAAGCAGCTTCCATTTAAAGCGCTGCCATCCACATCGTACATTCATCTGACCATGACCAGATAGAAGATCACTTTGCACTGCCAGCGGCGATGTGAAGCGGGTTGGACCCGCGCGAGGCGTATCTGTGAAAAGGACTGGGACTTCAATCCCGATAATCGAACGAGGCCCCCGCGCGCGTCTTTCATCAGGGTCCGGGCCATTGGCCCACCATGACCGTCTGTAGTACCGCAGTCCTTCACCTTGAGGATCGCGAAATCCGAACATCTGGCGTTCGCGCCTGCGGGTTGGCTGGTGGCTGTTCTCGGCGCGGTTGTTCACTCGTGCAGCCGCTTTGACAAACACGTGCTCCATGTTCGCCAGTTCTGGAATATCGGCCTTCGCCGCCGCATAGCTGCGCAGCTGGTCGGTAACGATCCGGCGAGGCACCGAGTTCGGTGCCATGCTCGTCGACCGCACGCCACAACAGATACGGCTCGCCACGCAGCGTCACGAACATCTCGTCCCGATGCCAGGTGCCGCCCGCCTTGCGCCGCGTCGCTTTGGCGCACTGGGCGAATCCCGCGCCGAACTTGTCGCACCAGCAACGGATCGTTTCGTACGTGACACCACGCTCGAGTAACAACTCCTCGATGTCGCGCAGGCTAAGGCTGAAACGGAAATACCAGCGAACCGGGCAGCTGATGACGACGGCAGGAAGGCGGTGGCCGTGATAAAGCGATTTTGTCTTCTTCATCTGTTCATTCTAGCGCTGCCGCCCCACCAACCTGACAGAGCCACTATTTCTCGTGCAACGTTCCGGTGCCGTAGCGCGCAGCCTTCCACTCCTGATACCGGTGTTTCGACTGCGGTTTGACGAACAGGATCACCACTTCCGGATGCGCCGCACGGATACGCGACTCGATCTCCACCACACATCGTTCGAGCTGCGGCGTCTGCATGGCGTCATCGAACTCGACACTCAGCGCAACCAGTACCTGGTCCGGTGAAAGATGCACCGTGAAAACCCCGTTTGCGCTCACGACACCCGGTTCGGCAACCGTCAAATCGAGTATCGATGTCACCAGAGCCGGCGATGCGCCCTCTCCAATCAACAGGCTCTTGCTCTCATTCGCAATGATCGCCGCCACGGTGGCAAGTACCAGTCCGATCACGATGGATGCAATGCCATCCATCGCATAAAGGTGGTACGTATGCGACAAAAAAATTCCCGTGACGGCCACGACGATGCTGATCAACGCGGCGCTGTCTTCCAGCAGAACCATGAACGATGGCGGATCTTTGCTCTTGTGAATCGCTTCCCAATAGCTATGCTTGCCGCGCGTTTCCCGCAAGCGGCGAAAAGCGGTGAACCACGACACACCTTCGAACACGAACGAAAATGCCAGCACGACATAACTGACGAACGCGTATTCGATGGGCTTTGGTGACAGGACGTGCTGTGTGCCCTGGTAAAGCGACACGCCGGCGCCAAAACCGAACAGCATGAGCGAAACAATGAAACTCCAGAAGTAGAGTTCGCGCCCGTATCCGAGTGGATGAACCGTGTCAGGGCGCCGTTCCGATTCGCTATAACCGTAGAGTATTAGCGCTTCGTTGGCTGAATCGACGATCGAATGCACCGCCTCGCTCAACATGGCGGCGCTTCCCGTCACGATTGCCGCTGCAATCTTCGTGCAGACGATCAGAATGTCGCCAATTAGCGCAATGTAGACGACTTTCTTGGAGTTGCCTCGGGGCGTCGCCATAGGTGTAGATGACCTGAAGTTTCTGTTCCGTCAGTAGACTCCAGTTCATTGTAATCGGTCTTTTCCAAACGTCCTACGAAGGGACCGGCTGCGTTCAGGCGGAGTGTCGTACCGACTGGGCGCGCCATCGACTGAAATTGACCCGACAAAACGGACACCTATTCTTTAGAGGTGCCGAAAATGGGCAGACATCGTACGCCATACGCGGGAGAGTTCCGGGCGCACATGGTCGAGCTGGTGAGGGCCGGGCGCAGACCGGAAGGCCTGGAAAAAGAGTTCGAGCCGACGGCGCAGACCATCTACAACTGGGTCGCGCAGGCCGATCGTGATGCTGGTGTGCGTCACGACGGGCTGACCACGGCCGAGCGGCAGGAGCTGACGAAGCTGCGTCGTGAGAACCGGCAGCTCAGGGATGGAGCGCGATATTCTCTCGCAGGCGGCGGCCTGGTTCGCGCGAGAGACGGGCGCCGTGCCCCCGAAGGGCGGTACGCATTCATGAGCGCGAACCGGGCCCGCTGGCCCATCGTCACGATGGCACGACTGTTGGGAGTCTCGACCAGCGGCTTCTACGCGTGGCGGATACGCGAAGCGTCGCACCACACATGCAGTGATGCGCAACTGCTCGCACGTATCCGTACCCTACATGCAAGCTCACGCGGCACGTATGGTGCGCCCCGTATTCACGTGCAACTCGCGCGTGAAGGCGTACACGTTGGACGCAAGCGGGTAGCGCGACTGATGCGCATGGCAGGGCTGTGTGGCGCGAGCCGGGGCCGCTGGCCACGTACCACGCGCCCACGTGCGGGAGCCCGACGCGCACCGGATCTGGTACGCCGGCACTTCAGCGCTGACGCTGTGAACATGCTGTGGGTGGCTGACGCGACCTACGTGCCTACCGATGAAGGCTTTCTGTATCTGGCCGTGGTGCTGGACGTATTCAGCAGGCCCACCGTCGGCTGGGCGATGTCGAACCATCTGTACACGGAACTGATGCTGCGTGCGCCGGACATGGCATTGCAGCAGCGCCGCCACGAGGCCGTCATTCTACATTCCGATCAGGGCTGTCAATACACCTCGATTGACTTTGGGCGGCGTTGTCGCGAAGCGGACGTGCAGCCGTCGATGGACACAGCGGGTGATGATGCGTATGACAACGCGATGTGCGAGTCGTTCTTCGGCACACTCGAGGCCGAACTGCTCTGTCGCGAACACTTCGCCACCCACGAACAGGCCAGGCGACGCATCTTCTCCTTTCTGGAGAGCTGGTACAACATTCGTCGCCTTCACAGCAGCATCGGCTACTGCTCACCGCTCGAATTCGAAAACCCGCATGCGCAAAAACAAAGATCGTCGCCGCGCGGGTTGTCCACGGGCGGGCAGCGTCGTGGTCGTGAGAAGCGACCCGCCGCCCGCCCGTGGACAACCCGCGAGTCAACGTCATCAGGAGGATCCATCGCATACTGAATCCAACTGCAAATCTATCCGTGAAAACGGGTCAACCTCAGACCATGCGAGTAACCGAAAAGCGGCGCCCATAATTTCGCCAGACTGTCCACCCTGGCGTTATAGGTTCCCGGAAACCTGAAATCGTAACTGGCGGGCTTGCCCGCTATCCGGCATTGGTATCGCATCGGCCGCACCACGAGTCGGCCGCCTCCTGGATCAGGACCGGGGCATAATGCCCGGGAAAAATGCGGGCGTCACGCGGCTCGCTTGCGGTGCGCCTGATGTCGTCAAGGCGGCGAAGCGCGCTTTCGATCTTGTCGCCCGCGATGCGTTTGCTCTCGCTCGCGGCTTTGGTTGTCTTCGTCTGCAGCGTCCGCTCTGCTGCCACCAGCCGGGCGCGCTGCGCAAACAGCTCTTCCTGCAGCGCCTTCGCCTGGTCAGCGTTGTAACGGTCAATGAGCGCCTTGATTTCGCGCTCCTGATCGGATTGCGGGCTCGCGAATGCGTCGTCCATCGCCTTCGGAATCTTTATCTTCAGGCGCCCTTCGGCACGCTCCCAGTACAGTCGTGCGAACTCCCGGATATCGATGGTGGCACCGAACATCCGAACGAATTTCTTGTAATCGGCTTCAATCTGGGCTGAATAGCACACGTGGCCTCCGTCGATTCCCGTCGGGCGTCCCGGTCCTACCGGCCGAGTACCTCGATCGCCTCGTGCCGAGTCGACCGTGCTTCTTCAAAAGGCGCAGGTCTGCGCGCACTCTGACGTCGCGTCGATAGCAGCACTGGCGTCGGTTGCAGCAACACATTCATCGGCTTATCCATTGCCGGCCCTCGCCGCTTGATGACGTCCACAATAAGTCCATCTTCTGTCGGGCGTAAAGCAAGACGTAGAACCGCCGGCGACGAATCCTGAGCCGTAGGGAGCGGCCGAATCATGATGAAAAGTGATTCTGCGGACTGGGCAGCGGGGTGCAATCGACGCAGCGACGAATCTTTAACATGCTGCGCCCAGAAGACAACAGTACTGCACGTGCCGGCACCGAACTCTGCTCCACTGACCAGAGTGCATCCGCTGTGGTTGCGCCTCTGACCAACATCAGCCGGTCAAGCGGCAGGCCGATGTAGGAAAAGCCCAGGCGGTCGGGCTGGTGGGGAGGATTGACCATGGCAACGGCGCCCTGATCTCGCGCGCTCAGTGCCGGACGCAGCAAACGTAACTCGCCCACGCCCGCTTGCTGCACGAGGAGGTCCACAAGCGCCGCAAGTGGCCAGCCTCCTCCGAGCAGTTCCTTCGATAACCGGATAACCCGTATCCTCCACGCGTCCGCGACCGCGAGCGGGTCGCGAAGCGCGCCAGATGGACGGACATATTTCTTCGATTTCCTCGGGGCACGTAACCGGTTCAGCGGCGGGCGCGGCCGGATGATCCTCACAGCGCTAACGAACGTGACGGCGTACCGGATGCATGTTCCCAAGTGGGCGGAACGCCGACGAGTGATGCTGGCGCGGGCAAGCACGGCGGACGGGCCAATCGTATAGGACTTAATGCCCTCTACCTTGCTCTTGATGTCAACACGGCGGTGCTGGAATATCAGCAGATCCCCCCGTTGATGCCCCCAGGCACGCTTGTCAGTTATCAACTGACCGTCGATCCGATTGTTGACTTCACGACCGGGTACCACGCCGAAAAGTGGCTTCCCATCTGGGATGACTTTTATTGCGACTGGCGTGGTTGCTGGTTCAACCAGCGCATCGAGCCACCAAGCTGGATCATGGGTGACGAGGTAATTGAGGCGGGTGCGAAAGGCATTCTGTTCAGATCACACTCTCGCCGGACGGGATCAAATTGTCCTTTACGTCGACGAGCTCGAGCCGGCAGACCGCCTGGACGCATACGACCTGCAACGCGCACTTCCGCGAAACCAGTCGTCGTGGACATAGGCCACGGACAGCCTACGTCCCAGGCAGCAACCTGCAGATCAGCCCGATCTTTTTCACGTCGCTATTCGCACAAGTTCCTCGACGCTCCTCATATCCATCGGGAGGAGAGGCGCATTCAATCTGCGTGAGCCTTGTTGCACCCGTCCGGCGAGCCGGACCGATGCGTGGTGCTGAAGAACTCGGCTGTTGTCCCCATTTTGTCGATGAGGGCCTACGTGCTGCGCGCGACATCGGACGTCCGCTCGATATCCAGCACGACGCTGTCGATGCCGGCGTTCGCAATCTCTTCCGCCGCAGCGGGTGTTGCAGCCGTGTTTGCAATCGGTTCGGAACGGACGGCGACGTTGAAGGCATCCGTCCTTTCTGATGACGCCATCCTCTCCATCGCCCGGCGCGCCGGCATGCTCGTGATGCTTGACGGGCGGATTGGACGTGAAACGTATCAGAGCGTGACGGGCTCGCTGTAGTCTCTCCATCGTTTCGTAGCGGATCTTCACGAACTCATGTGTGACGGGCTGGCACAGTGAACTTCCCCATACCGGGAGACAGTTCCGCTTCAACGCCGCTCTGATCCCCACTGCGCATATTCGTTCATCGAATTGCGTGACGTAGCCGACGGAGCTCGCCCTTGCATATCGCCGCATGTTCGCCGCATCAACAGAGACACGCAGTGAGCGAATTGCCGTAATTGCCAGCGCTGGCGGACTCGAAAGGAGCACGTGCAATCATGACCTGCGCGAAGCCGGAATAGACGATTCAACGACATCCATCCCTTCATCCAGTGCCCGGATTCGCGCGGCCGTGCTGACCGCGTCGGCCACTCGAGACGTCATGGCGTGCGACCGGCCGCGGTCGTTCACCTGTACGGATCAGATGGGAAACCCTCATGCCAAATCCGGCCAGCGCAAGGTGACGGGCGCACACACAGGAACCGACGACACTACGGACGATCGCTATTCGAGATAGACACCACAGCGTTGCGCGACGATCGCCCGCTACGCAAATAGGCCGACCTCGATTCGATTATGGGCGCCTCGCCACGCTTGC
>BBSL01000264.1 GCA_001319865.1 Burkholderia sp. E7m39
GACGTCGTTGCGCATCTTCAGGCCGCGAGCAATGACAGGTAGCAATGTCCTGAACGAATGCGCGGTGACGAAAGCCTTGCGTTTCCAGCTGCACTGGCATCACGCATGCAAAGGCGTCTGTATGCTCCCAAATGCCTCGCGATTTTGCTCGTTGCGCAAGATGTTGGTAAGCAGAATCCATTCGCGGCCGAGCGCTGCGATCACATCGTCGAGAGACAATATCCCCACGATGTCGGTACCGTTGTCGACCACCGCCAACCGGCGCACGCCATGGCTTGACATCACCTGCATTGCCTCAGTGAGGTCGGCGTTCACATCGATAGAGAGAATGTGTGGGCTCATCACCTCGCCTACTCGCACAGTGATTGGCGACGTTCCGGTGCAAACCGACTGCAGTACGATGTCCCGATCGGTCAGGACGCCGAGTATGTGGCCTGAGCCGCCCCCTTCCGATACGACCAGTGCACCGACATGCTGGTCTCGCATCTGCACGGCCGCCTCCTGCAGACTGCAGGTCGCCGGAATATGGACCAC
>BBSL01000265.1 GCA_001319865.1 Burkholderia sp. E7m39
GCCGTGACTATGGAACTGACTGACTTTCATGGCAAATCTCCTGGGACTCGCGACGCCGCCGTTGAAAACACAAGACGCATCGCGAATCGAATCCTGACCAAGATGCGAAACCGACACCGTAATCCGCGAGGGGCCGGCTTAACCTACGCCTTATTTCCGCCGCCATCACGCGCGTAGCACGCCCTCAACTTCGCGATAATCGATCGAAAAGGTGACGGCGATGCGCGCGAACAAGCGCCTCGGAGAGTCTTCGTAAGGTTGGCGAGCCCGTGGTTGCTCACTCGAATTCCCTCTGGCCGCTCTTCCCCGCAGCGTGTCCTTCATCGCTGTCGCGCTTATCCGATGAACTATCTTCGATGACTGGCGACAACCTGACTTGACCGATATCAATGGACCTCCTATCTCGCCTACAAGCTTCTCCCGCGACGCCGCAGAACCTGCCGCAGAGTCTGCGCGACTATGGAGCAAGCACATACTCGTTCCAGTACCGCATATTCAAATGACTTCAATCAACTGCATGGCACGGACAGCTTTCGCACGCGACGTGGCGAGCGTCGAAGTCCAACGGATGCGGAAGCGTGCATCGTCGCTTGCTCACGGGCAGCCGCACGGTGTCGATGGGGCGACGTCGGCACCGACCGAGGACGTATTACGCATGCGCTGAACGTGTGCTTTCATGAGCGCTACGACGATTGCAAGGATGCACAGCACGACGAACCCCAACACGAGGACGTAGCCAATCAGATGACTGAACTCGCTGACGTCACGCAAGTGCAAGCGCAGACATAGGGCGGCGCTTGACACACGTCAATCCATCGGCGCACGCGAAACGTATTCTAGTTTCATCATGAGACATGTAAGCTTCCTGGAGGTGTCATGTTGAAAAGCGCAGCAGTTGTTGGCCTCTTGATACTTCCCGCCGCTTTTTTCGTTCTCGGCCTCGCCTGCATTCATCCACGCCTTCGCAAGCAGCTCGTCGCCCTGACCGGTCTATCGACTCCATTGACCAGGGCGGGTCATGCGTATGCGGCGATCAGGGCAAGGCTTCCGTCGCATAGCGCTCATCCCGCCCGGGAGCCTGGGATGTGACTATGTATAGGTGGCGCCATAGACGCCCAGTCGTTATTGCGTCGGCGCCTTCCACACCGGGCACATGCCTCGCGAACCATGACGCGCGCAGATACGACAGACATTGACGGGGCCGAGCCACCTGGTGCAGCTATTGATTCAACGAGGGTTCGAACGTTACCCGAAATGTTCGAGCTGGCCTGCGCGCGTTACGCGAGCCGGCCAGCGTTCAGTTCATTCAACCATACGATCGAATATCGGCACATTGCACGTTATGTGCATCACTTCTCGCGCTTTCTCATCGACGAATTCAGACTTGAACGGTCCGGTCGCGTGGCACTCCTCTTGCCGAACGGCTTGCCCTACGTTGTCGCTTTTTTTGGCGTGCTCGACGCCGGGCTCGTCGTCGCGAACGTCAACCCCCTGGCGACACCCCGTGAGATTCAGATCCAGCTATCGACAGCAGCAGTTTCAGCGATCGTCGTACTGGAGAATTTCGCCTATAAGCTCGACGATGTTCTCGATGAAAATCAGGCGAAAGCAGTTGTATCCGTCGCGGCGGGCGACCTGCTTCCGTTTCCAAAACGGGCGGCAATCCACTTCGCGCAACGCTTTCTCCGTGATTCGATTCCCCCGGCAAAACATAAATACTGGACATTCAGTGGCGCGTTGTCGCGCCGCTACCCGAACGGACGGAACCGATCCTCTGCCCGCCTTGACGATGTTGCGTTGCTTCAGTTTACGGGAGGCACGACAGGCACGCCGAAGTGCGCGACGCTCACCCACCGCAACCTCAGCTCCAACGTTGCACAGATTCGTGCATGGCTGGGTGAAGCGTTTTGCTCCACGCCTAAGACCATACTCACCCCACTGCCGCTGTTTCACATATTTGCACTAACCGCCAGCCTGTTGACATTCGTTGAAATTGGCTGGCACAACGTGCTCGTAACCAACCCCCGCGATCTCGCTGGACTCGTAAGAACATTGCGCCGCACGCGACCCACTGCGCTGTTAGGCGTGAACACGCTTTTTCATGCCCTTCTCGATACACCACGTTTTGACACTATCGACTGGTCGCAGTTGCGCCTCGTTATTGGCGGCGGAGCTTCGATTCAGGCTTGCGTTGCAGCGCGATGGCAGAGCGCAACAGGGGTGTCGATCATCGAAGGGTACGGGCTGACTGAGGCATCGCCAGTCGTATGCGCGAATCCAATGGATGCAAGGGAGTTTTCCGGATCGGTGGGATTTCCACTGCCTTCAACCGAGGTCACCATCCGCGACGACGATGGCGCCGTGGCCGCTACGGGGAGCATCGGCGAAGTGTGGGTGCGGGGACCACAGGTCATGCGTGGCTACTGGATGAACCCTGCCGAGACAGCCAAGGTCATCTCGCCCGATGGCTGGCTTCGTACAGGGGACGTTGGTTACTTCACGCCGGCGCAGATGCTCGTACTCGTCGATCGCAAGAAGGACGTGATCATCGTGTCGGGTTTCAAGGTCTATCCCTCGGAAGTTGAAGCCGTGGTGCGCGCACTCCCCGGCGTCACCGCTGCAGCCGCGGTTGGCGTGCCGGATGAACGGACGGGACAGGCCGTGAAACTGTTCGTCGTCCCGTCTTCGACGGGCCTTAGTGTTGCGGCGGTGCTGGCACATTGCCGCGCGAGCCTGAGCGCCTACAAGGTTCCCAGGCTCGTTGAGTTCCGGGGCACCTTGCCTCTGGACCAGCTTGGCAAGGTACTCCGTCGCGTGCTGAACTGAAAGGACACGAGATGAGAATCGCAACGCGACGGCTGAATTGCACCGCAAAGCACAAGTCGACAATTGATGACAAGCCAGCATTGTCTTCGGCTTCGGTGCATCCGCTCGAACGCCGCCCCGAAATCGGCAATGTGATATGAACGACGACTCCACCGGCCGCTCATCGGCCGACGTCCAACGGTTGCTCGAAATAATCGAAGCCTTCGCGGCAGAGATGAGTCCCGGCGGACACAAGCCGCCGGCCGTCAGACTCGACACTCACTTCGAACAGGACCTCGGACTGGACAGTCTTGCTCGCGCAGAATTGCTCAACCGCATCGAGAAGACGCTCATCGTACGCTTTCCGCTCGGTCTGTACGGTCAGGCGGTTACGCCAGGTGATTTGCTACGCGCGATCGAAGGCGAAACATCCTCGCAGAACAGATCACTTATCGAGGCTGTCCCGCCGCCGGTCGTACCGGGTGGTGAGCTAGACCCGCCCACGGACGCCAGCACGCTCGTCGAGGCGCTACAGTGGCACGCAATGAGACGACCTGACCGGACTCACATCGTGTTTCTCGATGAACACGCCGCGTCACACAGGATGACGTACTCGGCGCTGTACGAGGCTGCCCTGCGGGTATCGCGCGGGTTGCGGCAGCTTGGTGTCAATCCCGGAGATACCGTCGCCCTGATGCTGCCGACCGGCAGCGACTATTTCGCTTGCTTCGCCGGCATACTCCTCGTCGGTGCCATCGTCGTGCCCGTGTATCCGCCTGCGGGATCGGCACAAATCGACGATCACCTGGCGCGGCACGCGGCGATACTTTCCGACGCGCGCACTCGCCTCATGATCGCGCCCTCACACACGTTTGTAGGCGGCCTTCTCACCAAGGCGCGGATTCCGGCATTACTTGAGATCGTCGCTGCCCCCGAACTGATGGGGGAGACGGATACCGAACGTTATGTCCCGCATGCAGAAGACGTCGCTCTGCTTCAGTACACCTCCGGGAGCACCGGTACGCCCAAAGGCGTCGTGCTCACGCACGCCAACCTGCTCGCAAATATCCGGGCGATGGGCCAGATTGCCCGGATCGAAGAACACGACATCTTCGCGAGTTGGCTTCCCCTATATCACGATATGGGTTTGATTGGAGCATGGTTTGGTCCGCTCTACTTTGGAATCCCGCTGTATCTGATGTCCCCACTGATATTTCTCGCACGCCCTGAGCGCTGGCTGCAGGCGATTAGCCATTACCACGCCACCGTTACGGCGGCACCCAACTTTGCTTACGAACGCTGCACACGCAGGATCGAGGAAACCGATCTTCAGGGTGTCGATCTTTCCTCGTTGCGCGTTGCATTCTGCGGCGCGGAACCCGTTAGTGCGTCGACCATGCGCGCATTTGCTGCACGCTTTGCCGGCCACGGGTTCAGGGACACCGCCCTGACTCCTGTCTACGGCCTCGCAGAAAACACGCTTGGACTGACGTTTTCTGAACCGGGCCGAGGGATACGGACGGACCGTATCAGTCGTGTACGATTCGCCGAGTCGCAGCATGCAGTGCCCGCGGAGTCTACTGATGACCTGCTCGAACTGGTCTCCTGCGGACGCGCGTTGCCCCGCAACCAGATCCGTATCATTGACGCTGACGGCAATGAGGTATCGGAAAGAGCGGTCGGCAGGATTGAATTCCGCAGCCCGTCATCGACGAGTGGATATTTTGAGAATCCCGGGTTGACTGCGCGACTGATTCACGATGGTTGGCTCGACACCGGCGATCTGGGATACATGGCCGATGAAGAGCTGTTTATCACAGGCCGAATGAAGGATCTGGTGATTCGGGCCGGGCGTCACTTTTTCCCGTATGAACTTGAAGCAGCCGTGGGTCGTCTGCCCGGCGTTCGAACCGGGTGCGTCGCCGTGTGCGGGACGCCCGACACTCAGACAGGTACCGATCGACTGCTGGTCATTGCAGAGACTCGCGCGACTGCACCGGCCACGCTCGCGGCGATCCGCGCTGGCATCAACGAAGCCTCTGTCGCCCTGCTGGGCGCTCCGCCCGAAGAGGTTGCTCTGGTGCCGCCCCACAGCATTCTGAAGACGTCCAGTGGCAAGATCCGCCACGCGGCCACCTTGGATCTATACCTGCGCAGTGATGGTAATCTCGTGCCACGCCCGGCGTGGCGCCAGTGGCTCGATATCGGCGCGACTACCCTACTGCCACTCGGCAGAAGACTACGAATAGCCAGCGTACGCATCGCTTACGGTGCATGGTGCTGGTTCAGCCTCGTCCTGATAGCGATACCCACATGCTTGATAACCGTATGGCATCCGGACACGAAACGAAATTGGCAGATTGCATCGCGAGCGGCACGGCTAGGCTTGAGGCTTTCGGGCATTCGCCTATCCGTACGTGGAGTGGAACTCGAAGACATGGCCCTGCCTGCCATCTTCGTCGCCAATCACGCGAGTTATCTGGATGGGCTGATGCTCCTCGCTGCCATTCCCATTCCGCTAGGCGTCGTAGCCAAGCGTGAGCTGGCGAATGCACCGCTGATCGGCAGCTTCCTTCGTGCCATCGGTGTACGTTTCGTCGAGCGCGTTGACTATCGGCGCATGGCCGACGACGAGCGCGAACTGGTGAGGCACGCGATGTCTGGCTCCTCGCTGCTCTTTTTTCCTGAGGGAACGTTTGTCAAGTCTGCGGGTCTTCGGCAATTCCGGCTCGGCGCTTTCGTGACCGCGTGCGTTTCGCATCACCCTGTCGTTCCTATCGCGATCGCGGGCACGCGCATTGTGCTGCCGGACGGAAAGTGGCTGCCCACACGAGCCAGTGTCGCGGTGACCGTGGTTGCGGCCCTCGCACCGTCCGGAGAGGACATGAAAGCGGCGGCGGCCTTGCGCGATGCCGCACGCGATGCCATCGCCACATATTGTGGAGAAAGGGCTTTGAATGAGATTTCACCGCTGGGGATACCCGCTCCTCACGAGACCTCTTGATTGGCCGCTCCGAGACGCCCGTTGCATGGTGCTGATGGTTCTGATGTGATCGACGACGTCCGCTAAACGGCGAGCGATTCATGCCAAGTGGGGAGGTCGTGATGCCCACGGCAAAGGAGCGTTCATCATGAAGATAGCAACTGTCGGACTGCCAGCGAAAGGCACTCGGATTCGCTCTGCGCTTGATACAGATCAACAGTGGCACTGAACCGTGCCGCACATTAGTCTATGTGCGGCCGGCGTCCTCGGAGGTTTCACACCTTCGTGCGCCCCGTACGCTCCGCGTCCCCCAAGGAGTCCCAGCCGTGAACCCCCTTCCCCGAAAGGTCGTCATCGTCGGCGCCGGCATTGCTGGCCTGTGCGCCGCAGTCTACGCGCGCAAGTGCGGATACCCCGTCACCGTGCTTGAGCAGCATGAACGGCCAGGCGGACTTGCCACCAGCTGGAAACGTGGCGAATATATGTTCGAGGCTTGTCTGCACTGGTTGCTCGGCTCGAATCAGCACGACCCCATGCACGCGTTATGGCGCGAAGTGTTCGACATTGACCGCCTGAACTTCGTCTATCCCGAAGAATGGATACGCGTCGAAAGCGAAGACGGTGAGCGTCTGTCCATCTACTCGGATCTCGAACGGCTCGAAGCGGAGTTGTTGCGGCATGCACCGCAGGACGAAGTGCAGATCCGCCAGTTCCTTCACGCGGTCCGCAGCCTGAGCCACTGCCCGCTGCCATCGCTGGGCGGCACCTGGCCGCACCGGGTTGCGACCGGGTTGCAATTGCTGCGCCACGCACCTCTTCTGCAGAGCCTCTCACACATCACATCCGAAGCCTATGGCAAACGGTTCAGTGATCCGTTGCTGCGCGGCTTCCTCGGCGAAGGAGAAAACGCACAACTCGCGGTGCTCGCGCTTGTTTTCGCGCTCGCGTGGAACGCCAACCGGAATGCCGGTTACCCAATGGGCGGCT
Source organism: Burkholderia sp. E7m39 (assembly GCA_001319865.1). Classification (GTDB taxonomy): domain Bacteria; phylum Pseudomonadota; class Gammaproteobacteria; order Burkholderiales; family Burkholderiaceae; genus Paraburkholderia; species Paraburkholderia bengalensis. The sequence goes on from BBSL01000265.1 coordinate 6,776, forward strand.
CGCAAGCTGTGACAGGTCCGATCGCACAGAACTTGCAGCAGATCGGCGGTGCGTTGCGCACAGGCGCGAGCGTAAAGGAGATACTTGTGGAAAACGACACAGCAGTGGGTGTGTTGCTCGACCGCGGCGAGCGCATCGACGCCGACTGGGTCATCTCGGCCGCTGACGGGCACACGACCATCTTCGATCTGCTCGACGGGCGGTATGTCGGACCACGCATGGACCACGCGTATCGCACCTACAAGCCGTTCCCCTCGTTTCTGCAGGTAAGCCTCGGCGTGGCACGCGATCTTTCGCAACAGTGCGGATACGTGATGCGGCTGCTTAACCTGCCGCTTATAGTGGACCCGCAAACGGCGGTACATCAGATTGCCTTCCGACTGTTTCACTACGATCCGACGTTCGCGCCCGTCGGCAAGACCGCTGTGACATGCACCTTGCCGACCCGCAACGTGGAATACTGGTCGTGGTTGAGCGAGCACGACCCCCAAGGATATGAAGCGGAAAAGCGGCGCGTGGCTGACAGCGTGATCGCGCTTTTCGATGCGTGGATACCCGGCGTGCGTGACGCGATAGAAGTGGTCGACGTGTCGACGCCCGCTACCGTTGTCCGTTGCACGCGCAACTGGCGAGGAAGCATGGAAGGCTGGTTGCTCACGCCTCAGACGGGTGTAAGACCGCTGCCGTCCACGCTGCCTGGCCTGCGGAGATTCCTGATGATCGGCCAGTGGGTTATGCCCGGTGGTGGCCTGCCATCCGGCCTGATCACGGCGCGGCGCGCGGTGCGCCGCATGTGTCGGCACGACGGCATCGCATTCGTGCCAGACGAACACGAGAAGACGACGAACGCAGCCGGCGATTTGCCGGCGTGACGTGACTCGCCAGCGAAACGGCCGTGAGGTCGAGGCTGCGTCTCTTCTTGAAGGGCCAGTGGTCGCCCCTACCTCTTTCCCTTTGTGATGGATGAGTCAATCCGTTCGCGCGCCGTGGTCACTCTTTCAGCGGCGCAGCGCTTCAGGGCGCCAGTCGCTTTGCGGACGCCCGATACGGCAATTGCGGACTCAAACAGAGCAACGAGCCGATGCGGCCGCGCCGTGCAACGGTGGGCTCAGAGTCCCCGCTAGCGGGACCGCACCAGCATGACCAGTTCACGCCGCTTATCCCATGTGGCATCGCGATGTCGGTGAAAACTACGTCGATGTCGGCGCGCTCCCGCATGATCTCTGCGGTTTCGGACGCACTACTGGCCTCCACGGTTTCGTATCCGATGCTGCGGAATAACTCTGTCGCCAGTCCGCGCACGTCTGGCTCGTCCTCGACGAGCATCACCGTCTCGAGGAGCGACATGCAGGAAAGGCTAGTAACGGCGGCGGCAGCAATCCGTCCAGGTCCTCCTGGAAAAAATCCCGCCGGCAGTCCGAGCATGAAGTCCCGAAAACCGTCAGGTGTCCGCCGTGACAATGCGCCGGCGCTCCCGGGGCGCCCACCACTGCCTCCACCGGCTGGCGGAAAAAACCAGGCAGGCGACGTTTCGATCCGGGCGCTGCGTTACGCCAGCCGCGTGAAACCGACGGCAATCGCCCACCTCGATGTCAGTTCCGAGAGAAGGTGAATCGGGCGGCCACTGCGCTGCTTTTCATTCACAAGCTCGCTCATCGATGCCGCGCCGGCACCTAGCATCACCCAGCAGGAAAACAACGCGGCGGGATGAAATGCAGATCCTCCTCTGGCAGCAGCACGGAATACAACGAGGCCCCGGCCCTTCCTCCTCCTGGATCTGCCGTCAAATGCGGCGAGGTCGCTCAACTCCGGGCTCCCAACGACAATCAAAATGCCGTTTCCAATCCCCTATTGATCTCATTGATCTGATTGATCTGCATCAAATGTGTCGGCAAACGGAGCGTTAGCCTATGTGGAACGGCTGGGATAGTGCGCACCGGGCGCGTACGGACTTAACATCACGACACGGACCGTACGGCAGGTCGAAGAGGAGATCGTGCCCGAGCCGACCTTGGCCTCGGTAATGAAGCACCTCATCTGGATTGGGCCGCCCGGATGCGTGTGCTCAGGCGAATTCAAACTGTTCTGCGCTCCCTCTGTGCTACGTAACGTCGATAGGATGCTGCTCGCGGTGCGCACCCCGGTGGCGACGCCGTTCACGCAGTGGCTCCGCAACACTTTTCCCGGCCAGCAGACGCCCACGGCGATCGGAACCGGTCCGATCCTCGTGCTGCCTCGCGAGGCAATCGCGAAAATCAATTCAAAAGGTGCGCCGTGTTGACGGACACGATGAACGAACTGACCGAGTGGCGTCTTGCGTGAAAGGAGAAAACGAAATGGGTTCCGCCACCCGTTCATATATGCATGACGACGCAATCGGAGGTTCCGCTCAAGCGCGGCTGCCGAGACTCATGCAGATTCTGCAGACGGTCGCGAGCGCCGGGTGGGCGCATTACGTCGAGCGCTTGGGGTTCGGTCGGGAAGCAATCGGGACGGCGACCACCGCTCCTGCAACCGGCGATCACGATGCCAGACGCTTTCGGGAAATGCTGGAACAGCTCGGGCCGGCGTTCATCAAGTTTGGACAACTTCTCAGCTTGCGGCGCGATCTGTTGCCCGAATCATGGATCGTCCAGCTGCAGGCGCTTCAGGACAATGTCGCTGCATTTCCTGGCGCACAAGCTCGCTCTATTATTGAGCGCGAACTGGCCAAGCCCGTCTACGAACTGTTTTCCACATTTGATGAGAGCCCGCTTGCGGCCGCATCGATCGGGCAGGTCCACGCGGCCAACCTCAGCGACGGCACAAGCGTCGTCGTCAAGGTTCAGCGTCCGGGGATCGAACCCCTCATCCGTGCGGACGTCGCCATCATGCGCTTCTTGGCCCGCCGGCTTGAGCAGTTGATTCCCGAAAGCCGGCGGTTCGGCCCATCGGATCTGGTTGAAGAGTTTGCCCGGCTCATTGACGACGAACTGGACTATGAGACTGAAGGACGCCATGGGGACCGGCTGCGTGAGAACTTCAAGGACGACCCCGACGTTGTTGTGCCGCGTATCTACTGGGACCTAACCAGTCGCGTTATCCTGACCATGGAGCGAAACGTCGGCCACAAGCTTGCCGATCAGCCGTCACGCGACCGCCCGGAAAGAAGACGTCTTTCGGCAAAGCTCATGGAATCCTTCCTGAGACAGGTTTTCGAGCATGGTTTTTTTCATGGGGACCCACACCCGGGCAACATATTTGTCCGCTCAGATGGGCGGCTGTGCTTCCACGATTTTGGCATCATGGGCGAACTGTCTGCCCCCGATCAGGAAGGCCTCGCACAACTTATTCTGGCAATCAGCTCGGCAGACGTTGCATGGATGGTAGACGCCTACTTTGACATGGGCGTCGTCGCCGTGGATATTGACCGGGACGCCTTTACGCACGACGTTTCGGATGCATTGAAGGCTTACTATATGGCAGCAGGGAAAGGCTACTCTTTCGGGGAGATTGCGCGCCAGTTCGCACAACTCAGCCAGCGGCACCACATCCGGCTACCACGGCAGTTTCTGCTGGTTGCTAAGGCATTCATGCTTGTCGAGTCGCAGGCGCTTGCGGTCGATCCGGATTTCAACGCGGTGATTTGCCTGCGTGACTATGCACCTCGGCTACTCAGCCGCAGAATGCTGCATGGCCTGCTTCCCAGTCATGAGTTCGCCCGTGGCTTCCGCGCTCTACGTGCGCTGCAACGCGCCACCGTCAGTCTTCCCGATATCCTGAACCGAACGGTAGACATACTGAGCAGCGGCAAGGCCACGATTCTTGTCGAACGCGACCAATTGCGAACCCTCGAGACGCACCTCGATCGCTCCAGCAACCGGCTGAGTCTGAGCCTTATCATAGCCAGCGTGGTGATCGGGTCGTCGATTGTCATGACATTTCATAGCGGTCCGCGCTATGCGGGCATTTCGCTGCTGGGGCTGGCAGGCTTTGTCATCGCGGCGGCAATGGGACTTGCATGGGCTGTTGCCATTTTGCGATCCGGACGATTCTGACCTGCACACTCTGACCGAGTGCATGAATGGCGCGTCAATGCTAGCGGCCACTTCCCGCTCACGTCGTCAGCCCGCCTCGATACCACCATACGAAGCGGCATTGACGAAGATACGACCTTTCATGACTCACCTCGAATCACTTTATGGCCTCCATCATTCTCCGCGGACAACGCGGCACCATTGAGCTACATCAATGCCCGCGTTTTGACGGTTTGGATGTGGAACGTCGGCTCGTAAAAAGCGAAACGGCATTTTGTGTCAGGCTTCAACTTCCCCGTTGCGTACGTTTTCCCGACGGGCACAGACGAAGGTGCCAAAACGCTTCAGGGCGAACCTCGTTGATGTATATCCCGATGAGTCACTATCCTTAATCACTGCCCTGAAAATCCGCCACAAAAGTTGGCCTACACTCGCGAATCGTCGCTAAACCGGACTGTCAGCGCTATCAGATGTCGTAAAAGGAGGCTCGCTTGAACATGACATCAGCGACTTTTGTTATTTCACCGCCTGATTGCTACCGCCTCGGTGTGATAACGGTGCCAGTTCATGCCAGCGTCGAAGAATTCGCATGCGTAAGAACGCTTTATGCCGTAACGCATGAGGTACTGCCACCTGCAGAAGGGCTTGAGCAGGATCGATGTCAAGGAGCCCGCACACAGGGGCCGCGCGTTCAAGCAGGTTCCAGCCTATTCCGAGGGTCGAATTTGTCACCTGCTACATAATTGCGATTGACGCCGTTCTCATTCTCTCGGGCTTGCGTCGCTTGCTCGCGCGAATGTTCTACCTTGAAAATCGACAAGCGAACCCCAAGTATCCGACGATGCGTCTCATCCGATGCCAGCGCTTCACGACGCGTCAACGATTGCAAGCGATCCTTGCACCTACTCCTGGCGGCGATCCCGCGAGTGAAATGAAGACAGCAGTACGTGAGCCAAGAGCTCGAAAGCCGAAAGTCGGCCCGACCGACGCCCATTCGGCCAATCCGGAACACTTCGCTGAGATCGGCTCGCACCGTCGGGACGCAGACGAAGCACTTCCATCGAATGACGAAAACCACTGGGATAACGTGCAGGAGTTGTGCGAAGACGTCGCACAGACCTGTCACACGTCGGATGAGCCGGAAGCCGATGTCGGCTGTCATTTCGGCCGAAGCGAAAATTCATGGAATGACGAATGCTCGATGTCAGCCGCGCGCCCCTGCCAGGGCGTAGTTGCGGCTGAACATTCGCTGTCAGTCTATTTGCGTCACATGCACCGCGTTCCGCTCCTTCGCGCCGCCGAAGAGACCGCACTCGCGCAGGAAATCGAAGCGGGGAGGCGCGATGCGCTGTCGGCGATCTGCTCCTCCGCAAGCGCGACAGAAGCCTTTCTCACGCTGATTGGTCGCTCGGACGCCAAACTTCTGACAGTCAGGAGCCAAATCGGCGAACGAAACCTGAATGCACTCGCGGAACTGCACCGCACGCTTCGCGGCCAGTCTCCGCTCTCACCTTCATGCGATGACGCGCTGCGCATCCTGGAGCCGGATCAGCGCTGGTGGCCTGAGGTGGGCCGGCTGGCTAGTGCCGTCCTGGCAGTAATATCCGCCGCCCCGGGCGAGCAACATGCCTCCCATGAGCGCCATTCCCGGCTCGCTGAACAGACGCTCGTCGAGCATGCGTTGGCGTCCGCGTTACAGCGCATCCGGCGCGCCGCAGGGAAAATGACGGAAGCCAACATGAGGCTAGTCGTTTCCATTGCACTCAAACACAGCGGACACGGTGCCGAACTCGCCGATCTCGTTCAGGAAGGCACGATCGGACTAATGCGCGCGGTAGAAAAGTTCGACTATCATCGCAGGCTGCGTTTTTCGACTTACGCGACCTGGTGGATACGGCAATCCGTCTCTCGTGCGCTCGTTGAGCGTGGCAGATCGATTCGACTTCCGGTTCAGGTCCATATGGAGATGCGCCGGGTTCAGCGCTGTGCCGACCGGATCGCGCAGCGGCATGGCCGGCGCGCGACACACGACGAACTATCCGCAGACACCGGGCTAAGCGGCCTGCGGGTTACGAAGGCTCTGGATGTCCCATCGGAACCCCTCTCGCTCGACGTAGAGCTGAGCGGGAGCGGGCTGTCACTGGTCGATCTGATCGAAGACGATGCCGGGTCCACACCACGCGACTTTCTGTTCCGCAAGCGCAAAGATGCCGTCGTCGCCTCGATGCTGCGGCAGCTTCCCGTCGACCAGGCCGACGTATTGTCCAGACGCTTCGGACTGCAGGACGGCGAGATGTCGACGTATGACGAAATCGCAAGACAGACGGGCATGTCGAGAGAAAAAGTTCGACGCCTCGAGAAGCAAGCACTGGCAACGCTCCGCACATCCAGCCACGCGACATCGGCAAGGGACTATCTTGGAGAAACCGATTAAGGAACGCTTGCTGCAATGGTGGCCGCGGGAAAAAAGCACAAACCGACCACGCAGGCTTTGAGTACGTCGACGTCGTTGTTGACACGGTCAGTCATACAGGCGCACCTACCGAAGATAGGCTTCGCTTGCGTATCTGCGCATCATCCTTTGGCTGTTGAACATCGACCCTATATAAGCGATAGCCTGCTTCATCATTCGCCGCCAGCGCAGCGAATCATCGTAATACAGGCGCAGTACCTCCCGATCCAGCTTGCGATAGAGTTCTGACGCATGTTGGCGGGGATCGTCTCCGGGCGCTCCGATCGACCATCCGGTCTCTCCTTCCATGCAGGCTTCTATCCACCACCCGTCGAGGACACTCAGATTGAGTACGCCATTGAGCGCGGCTTTCATACCGCTCGTGCCCGACGCCTCAAGTGGAGGCATCGGCGTATTTAGCCAGACGTCTGCGCCAGCTACGAGTGCTTTCGCCACTTGCATGCTGTATTCCGGCACGAACGCACAGGTCAGCTTTCCTCTCATTCTGCTAATTAAACCGTTAATTTCAGCAATTGCTTGCTTTCCGTCGTGATCCAGTGGATGCGCCTTGCCCGCGACGACTATCTGAAATGGATGCCGGCCAGCGATGTCGAGCAACGCTTCAACATCTGTAAAGAGAAGCAGGGGTCGCTTGTAGCCTGTCATTCGACGCGCGAATCCGACGACTGGCAACCGGGGATCAAGTACGACGCCAGTCGAATCCCGCACATACGAGATCAAGTCGCTTTTTGCGGATTGGTGGCAGGTGGCGATAGTTTCATCCGACAGGTTGACCGCGCGTAACAGCGCTTCGGGCTCATGTCGCCACTGCGGCACCGCGGTATCGAAAAGTTTTGCGAACGACGGGTGCACCCAGGTCTGCGCATGAACGCCATTGGTAATCGAATGAATCTGATAACCGGGAAACATCCGCTGCGTCGTCTCGGCGTGGCGCCTCGCGACACCGTTGATATAGCCCGCGAGATTGAGAGCGAGGCGTGTCATGTTCAACGCATCTTCGCCGCTGAGGCTTTTCAGTGTAGGCAGGTCGATAAAACCCGGCACGCAGCGCTCGACGAGTGCATAGGGAAAGCAATCGTGGCCCGCCTCCACGGGCGTGTGGGTGGTGAACACGCAATGCTCGCGAACGGCATGGACGTCGTAGGCTGTATCGTCACATGACGGACTCGACGATTTCGTCTTCCAGTGGCGCAGCAACTCCAGCCCGAGAAGGGCCGCATGCCCTTCGTTCAAGTGATAGGTGTCGATCTCAAAGCCAAGCGCACGCAGCAAACGCACGCCCCCAATGCCGAGTACGATTTCCTGCTTGAGCCGGTATAGCGCATCTCCTCCATACAACCTATTCGTTAGTGACCGGTCATCGGCAGCGTTCTGGTCAAGATCGGTATCTAGCAGCAGAACAGGAATACTGTGCTGTTGAATGTTCGTGTGTATGTACAGCCAGGGCCGAATCCACACCGGCCTTCCATCGCACTCGACTGCGACCATGGCACCCAGTTTCGAACACCACCGTGATGCATCCCACGCATCCGGCGCTTCGTGCTGCCGCCCCTCCGTATCAATCATCTGACGGAAGTAGCCAAGATGGCTCACCAGCGCGACGAACACGACGGGAATCTCCAGATCAGCGCATGAGCGCACCGTATCGCCCGCCAATATGCCCAGACCGCCTGCGTAAGTGTGCATTTCGTCCCGCAGCGCCACTTCCATGGAGAAGTACGCGATATGCGTGCGTGGCAAGAATGGCTCAAGGAGTTCCATCAGCTTCGCGTTTTAGCGTCGCAGACGTGAGGCCTGCGCAGAGTGGGGAATCGATTTTTTCATTATTGAAGGCACGGACTGTATCGGCTTGATTTACGTCAACGATCCTGGAGCGACAGTCCCGCATCGCTCCTTCCATACGCACTTCCTTAGCATGAGCGGATGCGTACTCCAATGCGCCCGCGGCCAGAGACATAGGCAGTTGATCTCCGTCAAAGGTCTACCAACCGGACGTGACACGCTTGAATTTATCTTGTCGTGGCTATCAATGGAGATGACGACGAGCATGAAAACCGGCAAGGTAAAGTCGTTCAACGACGCACGACGGTGGCAAGGACGTTTCGTACACTTCTCTTCGATTCAAGCTGAAGGCTTCGCATCGTTTCAGGAAAATCAGCGAGTCTCTTTCAACGTGAAAGAGGGCGTCAAGGACATGCAGGCGACGGACGTCAGGCCTGTTTAAACTGCTTCACGCCATGAGACGATTTGAAGCCGTCAGGACAGGCGCACTCAGGATGTCAGACGGAGGTTGAGATGACCAGCCCCAGAATTCTCGTTGTTTTTTACAGTCGCACTGGAACGACCCGGAAGATTGCTTCGCTCTTGACGAGGATGCTCGATGCGCAAGCTGAGGAGATAGTCGCATGTGCCGACCGCTCGGGACCATTTGGATATGTGCGCTCGCTTGTCGAGGCTCTTGAACAGCGGCCCACGCAAATCGCCAGCTCCGCGTGCGATGTATCACGATTTGATCTTCTCGTTATTGGAACGCCTGTCTGGGCCAGTTCGATCTCCTCCCCAGTGCGATCGTACCTGATCGCTAACAGATCAGAATTCAAGAACGTTGCGTTCTTTTGCAGTTTCGCCCGACGCGGTAACCACAGGGCGCTAGAACAGATGCGCGAGCTCACGGGAATCCCAGCCCTTGCCGAATGCAGCGTGACAGCGCGCGAAGCACTACATGGTGAGTCGAGTGAAATTCTGCGCGACTTTGTTGAAAGACTCCGACGCAATCTCAATGCTCATCAGATGAGGCGGCCTGAGCGGCCAACTACCTCAGCAGAGCATTCACTCCTGCAACGCATACGCGCGCATGCGAGCGAAGATAGGGGCGTAGAAAATAGGACGAGAGGTTGAAACGTCCCATGCCCACCGAAGCTACCCGCTCACCTCAGGAGGCCCCTATGCTTGTCAAGCAAATCATGCACCCGGCGATCTGCGTTGGTCCGCAAGACAGCCTCATCGCGGCTGCGCGCAAACTCAGAGACAAGAAAGTCGGCTGCTTGCCCGTGTGCGTTGGTGGACGGGCGCTCGGCATGCTGACGGACCGGGACATCGCTGTACGCGCGACAGCGCAGGGCCGCAACCTGAACGATACGACGGCGCGCGAAGTGATGACTGTAGGTGCTCTTTCCTGTTCGCCCGACGATACCCTCGAGCGCGCGGTGCACTTGATGCAACAGTTCCACGTACGCCGCCTGGTTGTGCTCAGCCGCGAGGGACAGGTAGTCGGCGTGATCTCCGCCAGCGACATCGGTGGCTTTCTGTCGCAGCCGCGACCTTTGGAAGTCGTCTTCTACAAGGAACTGCTCGACGATTCGGGGCATGCACATCGTAGCGAACTAATGCGCGTACCGATTGCAAGGGGCAGCCGAGAAGAAGCAGTGTCTGCGGCGATCCGGGAGTTCGAACAGAGTCGGCATGTGAGCCAATGGCGTATCGTTGCGGACGGCTACGAACTGGTTAGCGTCGTCGTCGACCCGTGACTGCCGTGCATGTGTGCGCGGGACGTCCGGCCCCTCTGGGCGTTCAGGATTGCCACGACGGCTTCAACTTCTCGGTTTTTAGCCGTCACGCAGAACGTGTGGAACTGCTACTTTTCGAGGAGCCGACCAGCGATTCTCCGCTGGCAGTCATCGACCTCAGTGCACCCGAGCACCGCACGGGTGACGTGTGGCACGCGCTCGTCAGCGGCCTTCGGTGGGGGCAGGCGTATTCCTATCGCGCGTCCGGGCGATGGGCGCCCGCCGACGGGAAGCGGTTCGACGGAAGTATTGAACTGCTTGATCCGCGCGCGCTGGCAGTCCGGATCGATCCGTGCCCGACGCCTGGCGGCCATCGTCATCGGTCACTGCTGGTGGATCGCAGCTTCGACTGGCAAGGCGCGACGCGGCCGCGTCGTGCCTGGTCCGAAACGCTGATCTATGAGACTCACGTACGCGGGCTGACGATAGACAGCGGGTCCGGCGTGGCCCATCGCGGTACGTTCCTCGGTATAGCGGAAAAGCTTCCCTATTTGCGGGGGCTCGGAGTCACAGCGATCGAACTGATGCCAGTTCAGGCCTTCGACGATCTGCATCCTACCGGAAGGAATCCGTCTGGTGGACACCCGCTTTTCAACTATTGGGGCTACAACCCGATTGCGCTGTTTGCACCGCATCCCCGCTACGCGTCAAAGCTTGCACCTGGCAGCGAACTTTGCGAGTTCAAGACGATGGTGCGCGAATTGCATCGGCACGGCATCGAAGTGATCCTCGATATCGTCTTCACGCATACGGCGGAAGGCGGAGAACGGGGCCCAACCTTCAGCTTGCGCGGACTCGACGATAGTATTTACTATCTGCACGGCGACGCAGCCTCCAATTACCTTGATTACTCAGGCTGCGGAAACACGTTGAATTGCAATCATCCCGTAGTGCGAGACTACATCCTGGACTGCCTTCGCTACTGGAGCGCGGACATGCAGGTCGACGGTTTCCGTTTCGATCTGGCGTCGATCCTCGGCCGCGACGAGCATGGCGGTTTGCTGTCGAATGCACCACTGCTTGAGCGCATCGCGGAAGACCCGGTACTGAGAGAAACAAAGCTTATAGCGGAAGCGTGGGATGCAGGAGGCGCTTATCAGGTTGGCTCGTTTGCGGGCTCGCGCTGGGCCGAATGGAATGGGTGCTTCCGCGATGACGTAAGGCGCTTTTGGCGCGGCGACCCAGGCATGGCAGGCGCCTTCGCGAAGCGCATTTGCGGCAGCCCGGATCTGTACAGCCGCAACGGAAAAACACCTATCAATAGCATCAACTTTGTCGCGAGCCATGATGGATTTACGCTGAATGACGTCGTGACCTACACCACCAAACGCAATCTGGCCAACGGGGAAAATAACCGCGATGGTCCGGATACCAACTACAGCGTAAACGATGGCATCGACGGTGATAGCGCCGCGCCTCAGATCGAACGCCTCAGGCTGCGGCAGATCAAGAATATGCTCGCGACACTCGCCATTTCGCGCGGTGTCCCGATGCTTCTTGGCGGCGATGAATTTCGGCGCACGCAGCAAGGCAATAACAACCCCTACTGCCAGGACAACGCGGTTTCATGGTACGACTGGAAGCTTGTTGAACGAAACGCGGAGCTTGTCCGGTTCACGCAGAATGTGTTCGAGTGGCGCATGCGAAGTCCTGCGCTAAGCGCCGATGCGTTCTATTCGTCAAAAGAGATTCAATGGTTCGCTCCATCAGGCGCGGAACCTGAATGGCAAGAACTGATGCACGCCTTCGGCTGTGTCATTCACTGTCCCCCATATAAGGCCGGCGAATCCCAAGCGGACGCCGGACGGACAGACGCGGGTGCGTTATGTCTGCTATTCAACGCGAGCGAAGCCGAGATTGCTTTCCGCCTTCCAGTCGTGGCGCCTTATGAATGGCATCTTGTCATGGATACGTCACTGCCCACGCCCATGGATATCCTCGACGCAGCCGAGTGGCCGCGCACGGATGCTACAAGTGGTTTCACGCTGAGTGCGCGTGCGCTCGCGATGCTCTGTTGCGGTGCGGTCGAGCCGTACTCACACGTCACTTTGTGACCCTGCCACGCCAGACGTCAACGGAGAAGAATGGACGGAAGAATATGCCATTGACTACCCGCCTGGCACACGACGAGCACAGCAAGGACCGCCACCCCGTGTGCGGGATTGCGGATACATGCTTCGACCTGCTCGCTTCTTCCCTGCCCGAACAGGCACCACAGACAAAAGTGCTCGCAGTTGTTGGTCAGCAGCCGATATTTGCATTCACCGAGACGCGATGTCGCGCGGCGCACAACTTCCAATCCGGTGTATTTAACGAAGCGATGGCATATGACCTGAAGACCAAAGCCACCTGCAAACTGCTCGATAGAGACGATTTCGACCGGGCCCCGGGCAAATCGCCGGGAGAAGCCGGCATAGTGAATGACCCTTCCGTCTCCAATATAAATGCCATGATGTACATAGCCCGGGCGCCGCGTGGTCAGGTGTGCACCGCGTGGCAGGTCTGACAGGCGTGCGCTGTTTGGTTCCTGCGCATGAAGGATGTGGTTCATGGCTTTCTCCTGTACACGCCGTGTACTCTTCGGCGTGTGCCGTACGCAGACCGCACAAAGCGTTCGGTGCACAGTGCTCGTTCTGCTTTGTGTCACGCTTTAAGTATCGATATCGGCGGGCGCTGCAACAATCAGCGGCGGTTGCACTTGTTGTCCGATGTTCGGCCGCGGTATCGGAACTGTCTGACACCAAGGGTGAAGTGCGCTGAGACGCTGAAAATCCTGGTGTTGTCTGAACCGTGGGGCATGGCTGCCGGGCCCGGGCGAGGGTCGCACGGCCAATTTCCTCATGGCAACACCGGGGGTGCCATTTCCTGTGCTTGATGTAAATCAAGTGTGCCCGTGCACGCCGGCCTACAGTGAAAGCGTGCTGCGATCCGGCCAATGTCGCACAGGCACTTCGTCGAGACACATCTATGAACGCATCGTCGATCATCCGCAAGACGGCTTCAGATTTGCGGGTGACGCCCAATTTTTGCGATTACGAAGGCGAGCGCCACCGTTTCTCGTGGGCGGCGGTGGAGGCTGAACTCACCACTGGGAAACCTGAGATCAACATCGGATGGCAGGCCGTCGACCGGCACCGCGCCCTCGCAAACAAATCTGCATTGCGCTTTCTCGCACGTGACGCTTCGCCCCGAACACTCACATACGGCCAGTTGGCCGCGCAGACCAACCGGTTCTGCAATGTGTTGCGCGCGCTTGGGATCGCGAAAGGCGATCGTGTCTTCATTCTTGCGGGGCGCATCCCGGAACTCTACATTGCGCTGCTGGGCGGCCTGAAGTTCGGTGCAGTCGTCTCCCCGCTTTTTTCCGCGTTTGGGCCCGAGCCGATCATCACGCGCGTCAATCTCGGTGGTGCAACGGTGCTGCTGACCACGGATGCGTTGTTTGAGCGAAAGATCGCTCCGTGGCGCGCTCGCATGCCGACCTTGAAACATGTGCTCCTCGTCGGGGAAGATGGCGGACCGACCGCCAGCCCCGGCACCCTCGATTTTTCCCGGCTCATGTGGGACGCGTCGGACTCGTTCGACCATCTCCCAACGGATCTCGAGGATCCCGCGCTGCTGCACTTCACCAGCGGCACCACAGGCACGCCCAAAGGGGCTGTCCATGTGCACGGTGCTGCCATCACGCATTGGGCGACGGGACGTTATGCACTCGATCTCCATCCCGACGATATCTACTGGTGCACAGCCGATCCCGGCTGGGTGACAGGTACGTCATACGGGATCATTGCGCCTCTGCTGCACGGCGTGACGTCTGTCGTCGATCGCGAAGAGTTCGACGCGGAACGCTGGTACGGCATTTTGCGCGACGAAGCTGTTTCGGTGTGGTACACGGCGCCGACTGCGATCCGGATGCTGATGCGCGCTGGCGCCGACGCGGCCGCAAAATATGCGTTCCCGCAATTGCGCTTCGTTGCCAGCGTCGGGGAACCGTTGAATCCTGAAGCAGTTCGCTGGGGAAAAGACGTGCTGGGTTTGCCGATTCACGATAACTGGTGGCAAACGGAAACAGGCGGGATCATGATCGCCAACACGCCGGCATTCGATATCAAGCCTGGTTCGATGGGCAGACCACTACCGGGCGTGGATGCCGCCATCATTCAACGCACCGGCGACGGCGGCATCAGTATCGTCGACGAGCCGGGCAAGCAAGGTGAACTGGCACTCAGGCGCGGGTGGCCCTCCATGTTTCGCGGTTACCTCAACGAGGACGCACGCTATCACAAGTGCTTCATTGGAGACTGGTATCTGACGGGGGATCTGGCTCAAAGGGATGCGGACGGCTACTACTGGTTCGTCGGCCGGACGGATGATGTCATCAAGTCCGCCGGGCATCTGATCGGGCCTTTCGAAGTGGAAAGCGCGCTCATGGAGCATCCCGCCGTAGCGGAAGCCGGCGTCATCGGCAAGCCCGACCCCGTGCTAGGCGAAACGGTGAAGGCCTTCGTCTCGCTCAACCGGGGTTTCGAACCGGATGAAGCGTTGTGCATGGAATTGCTCGCACATGCGAGGAAGCGGCTTGGCGCCGCCGTTGCGCCGAAGGAGATTGCTTTCGTGGCACAACTGCCGCACACGCGTAGCGGCAAGATCATGCGTCGACTTCTGAAAGCCCGTGAATTGGGTCTGGCTGAAGGCGACACGTCGACGCTGGAGGGCGCAGGATGACAATCGACCATCCCGCCCCCCTGCCGCCGTCGGGCCCTGTTCCATATGAGAAGGACTTCGCGCTCGGATTGCTGCGCGACATGCTGCGCGTGCGGCGGTTAGAGGAGAAATGCGCTGAACTCTATGGCGCCGGCAAGATTCGTGGCTTTCTGCATCTGTATATTGGTGAGGAGGCAACCGCAGTGGGCGCGCTTCATGCACTCACCTGCGAAGACAACATCGTCGCGACGTACCGTGAACATGCACATGCGTTGGTACGCGGCATGGACATGGGCGTGCTCATGGCGGAGATGTACGGCAAGTACGAAGGCTGCGCGCACGGACGCGGTGGCTCGATGCATTTGTTCGATCGGACGAGGCGGCTGTTCGGCGGAAATGCAATCGTCGGCGGCAGTCTGCCCCTCGCCGTGGGGCTGGCCCTTGCGCAAAAAATGCGGGGTGGCGAGGGAATCACCGCATGTTTTTTTGGCGACGGCGCAGTAGCCGAAGGGGCCTTTCATGAATCGATGAATCTCGCTGCACTATGGAAATTGCCAGTTCTGTTTTGCTGCGAAAACAACCTGTACGCAACGGGGACGGCAATCGAGCGAAGCCAGTCACAGACGGATCTGTGCGCCAAGGCCGCCGCGTATAACGTTCCAACACGCAGCGCGGATGGAATGGATGTCGTATCGGTACACAATGCCACGAGAGAGGCCGTTGCGTCTGTACGGACCGCACAGAATCCACTCTTTCTCGAATTCAGAACTTACCGGTTCCGCGCGCATTCTATGTACGACGCCGAGCTGTACCGCGAGAAGGCTGAAGTTGAGCAATGGAAGACGCGCGGTCCGATCCACACCTTCACCGCCCGCCTGAAGGACGAGGGCAAGCTGTCTGAGGACGAGTTCCTTATGCTTGACTCAGCGGCTCTGGCGGAAGTCGAGCATGCCGCAGCGTTCGCGGAGGCCGGCACCTGGGAGCGTGTCGAAGATCTCCTGACCGACCTCTACACAGCAACGGGGCAAACGCCATGACTCGCCATCTTACGTTCCGGGAGGCCCTGCGCGAGTCGCTGCGCGAGGCGCTCGCGAACGACCGTCGCGTATTCCTGATGGGTGAAGACGTGGGTAAGTATGGAGGAACCTACGCTGTATCGGCCGGGCTTCTCGATGAGTTCGGGCCCGAGCGTATCCGGGATACACCGCTGTCGGAGCTTGGCTTCACTGGAGCAGGCATCGGGGCCGCATTAGGCGGCATGCGCCCGATTGTCGAGGTTATGACCGTGAATTTCAGCCTGCTTGCGCTAGACCAGATCGTTAATACGGCAGCACTCTATCACCACATGTCGGGTGGACAATTCTCGGTGCCGCTCGTGGTGCGTATGGCGACAGGCGCAGGTCGCCAGGTGGCGGCGCAGCATTCGCACAGCTTCGAAGGCTGGTACGCGGGCATTCCCGGGATCAAGGTGATCGCTCCCGCGACCATCGAGGATGCTCGTCATATGTTGCAAGCGGCGCTCGCCGATCCGGACCCGGTGCTGATGTTCGAACATGCGGGGCTGTACAACGTGGAGGGGGACATGCCCGACATCGAGCGTGTCGACATCAACAGCGCAAAGGTACGGCGCGAAGGGAAGGATGTGGCGATCCTTGCCTATGGCGGTTCATTGCGCAAGGCAATGGATGCTGCGCAGGCGTTGGCGAAGGACGGCATCGTTGCAGAAGTGGTGGACCTGCGCGTGTTAAGGCCGCTTGACGATGAAACGATTATGCGGTCAGTGTCAAAGTGCAGGCGAGCGATCATTGTCGACGAATGCTGGCGAAGCGCGAGCATCGCGAGCGAGATCATGGCTCGGCTGGTCGAACAGGTCTTTTACGAGCTGGACGCACCGCCGTGCCGCGTATGCTCCGAAGATGTGCCTATTCCCTATTCGCGCCATATGGAAGAAGCGGCGTTACCCCGCGTCGACAGGATAATCTCTGCGGTGAAACAATTGTTTGCGTGATTGCCACGTAATGCAGGCAGGAGGACGCATGATCGAGTTCACGTTGCCTTCGATGGGGGCCGACATGGACGAGGGTACGCTCCTCGAATGGAAAATAAAACCAGGTGACGTGGTCACAAAAGGTCAGATAGTGGCCATTGTCGACACGAGCAAAGCGGCCGTCGATGTCGAAAGCTGGTATGAGGGAACGGTATACGAACTGATCACGAAGCCCGGGGAGAAAATACCGGTGGGCACGCCTATGGCGATTTTTCTCGAGCGCGGTGAATCCGCGTCAGAGGTCAACAAGCGGCCGCGCGCGATACCGCCGACACCCGCCCCACTGCCTGTCGATGCAGCTCCGCAGCGCCACAAGGTCTCGCCTGCGGCTCGAAAGCATGCTCAGGAACATCATGTCGATCTCGACAAGGTCATAGGTAGCGGGCCGGACGGTTCGGTGACCTATGACGACGTCGAACAGGCCATTCGCAGCGCCGCGGGCATCCCGCCTGCGCCAGCCGGCGACAGGCTTGCAGCGATGAGAACGGTGATCGCGGGTGCTATGGAGCGCTCGAAACGGGAAATACCTCACTACTACGTCAGCGAAACGATCCCGCTAGAAACAGCGCTAAGATGGCTTCAGGCCGAAAACGCCAAACGCTCGATCGAGGACCGAGTGTTGCTGGCAGTGCTATTGCTGAAGGCGGTGGCTGTGACACTGAAACGCTTTCCCGAGCTAAACGGTTTCTATCGCGCTGGCGCCTTCGTTGCTGCCGGGCAGACTCACGTCGGGGTGGCAATCTCCCTGCGCCACGGCGGTCTCGTCGCACCGGCCCTGCTCGACACCCAGACCAAAACGCTGCTGCGACTCATGCGGGAGCTGGCCGATCTCACGAAACGTTGCCGCGCCGGTTCGCTACGCAGTTCGGAGTTGTCGGAAGCCACCATTACTGTTACGAACCTCGGCGATCAGGGAGCCGCCGAAGTATTCGGCGTCATCTATCCACCGCAGGTTGCGCTGGTCGGATTCGGCCGCGTCATCGAACGTCCGTGGGTGTACAACGGGGAAGTCAAGATAGTCCGCACGCTGACCGCCACGCTGTCAGCAGATCATCGCGTGTCTGACGGTCATCGTGGCGCGCTATTTCTTCTTGAACTGAGCGACGCGCTGCAACATCCTGAGGAACTTGATCAATGAACCATCCCGACATTCGTGCCATTGTGCTGAGCACACTGCAGACGATCGCGCCCGAGGTCGACACCACAACCTTGCGCGACGATCGCCCGCTACGCAAACAGGTCGATCTTGATTCGATGGATTGGCTCAATTTTCTGACAGGCCTTCACGAGAGGCTTCGTGTGGAAATACCTGAAGCCGATTATGGTCGCCTCGTTACGCTGGCCGACGTCGTTGCGTATCTGGAAGTCGCGAGCAACGACCGGTAGCTTCCCGATTGCATTGGCGTCACGCGTGCAAAGACGTCTGCAGCACGCTCCCAGATGCCTCGCGATTCTGCTCGTTGCGCAGGATGCTGGTCAGCATGATCCATTCGCGCCCGAGTGCTGTGATCACATCGTCGAGAGACAATATCCCCATGATGTCGATACCGTTGCTGACCACCGCCAGGCGGCGCACGCCATGGCTTGCCATCGCCTGCATTGCCTCAGTGAGGTCGGCGTTCACATCGATAGAGAGAATGTGTGAGCTCATCACCTGGCCTACTCGCACAGTGATTGGCGACGTTCCGGTGCAAACCGACTGCAGTACGATGTCCCGATCGGTCAGAACGCCGAGTATGTGGCCTGAGCCGCCCCCTTCCGATACGACCAGTGCACCGACATGCTGGTCTCGCATCTGCACGGCCGCCTCCTGCAGACTGCAGGTCGCCGGAATATGGACCACACCCTGGCTGTAGAACTCACTGACTTTCATGGCAAACCTCCTCAGACTTGCGACCCAGCATTGCAATAATGAGAGCCATCGCCAGTCATATCCTGACTCTGATCACAAGGCCAACACCGCAAGCTGCGGGCGGCCGGCCCAACCCATCTCCTAGTCGCGCCGCCATCTCGCGCGCAGCACACCTTCGGCATCGCGATATTCGATCGTAAGGTGACCGTGATGCGCACGAACGAGCGCCTCGGAGAGTCTTCGCAGGGTGTGTGGGCCAGTGGTAGTCACCCGCATTCCTTCTGGCTGATCTTCGATGTTCATCAATCGCTCGAGCACATGAAGCTTTTCTTCATCTGCTGACGCGTGACGCAAGAGTGAGGCAACCTCGTCATGATGCGTACGCAGATACTCTCCCGATTCCAGCCATAGTTCGCCTGCTGGCGCGTGTTCAAGTATTCGGCGGCACGCTGGGCAGACCAGCTGACTTGTGTGTTCTGCGCTTGCACTCCACTTCCAGCGTCCATTTTCATACACGGCGCCACATTCTCGGCAGCTCGTACCACCCTGCTCGCGCACTGGCGACCGATAGCTATCGGTTGTGCGTGGCTGGAACCGTTTGTCTCGGCGCATCGTCGACACGTTCCGGTTGCGAGACTCTGTCATGATTTGTCTCCAGATAGATTTCCAGCCGCGCAGCGTATTCTTCACCGCGGGCGGTCCTGACTGATGAATTATCTTCGTCCATCGGCCACGCCCCGGGTTGACCGACATCAACGGACCGCCTGTCTCGTCCGCGAGCTTTTTTGCAACGCGGAATAAAAGCGATCCGTCTTGATCTTCGACGCGCCAGGCCGTCACAGCCGGTCACGCACGCTGCTTCAGTTCGAAATGTGGCTGCCGCCCCGCGACGAGCGACAGCTCCGACAGCAGCGCACACGCCGAGTCGAGCAGATCGTCTAGCGAAATGACGCCAACCAGTTCCCCAACCTCATCGACAACAGGCATGCGGCGGATCGCATGCAACCGCATCCGTTTCGCGATCTGCCACACGTCCTCCCAGTCATATACGACGACAACCGGCGACGACATCACGTCGTCGACGAACAGTTTCGCCGCATCGACTTCTCGAGCGAGTACCTCGAGAACGATGTCCCGGTCGGTCACTATTCCTTTTGGACGCAGCTTGCCGTCCGGGGTCGCCTCCACGGCAACGATATCGCCGACGTGATTGACCCGCATGGTCTTGCATGCTTCCAGAACAGTCGTGCCTAATGGGCACGTAATGACGTCTCTCGTACAAATATCGGCGGCTTTCATACTGTCCTCCTCACTCGGTGAAACGCGTAGCAATGTCATCAGGCTAGCGGCGCGGGCTGGGCCGGCTTTGACCGGCGTCATGCGGGCGAACAATGTCCGTCGCCGAACATCGCGTCGAGGGCAGCGATAAATCCGTCGACCCGTGCAGGATCAAGTCCGTCGATGCCGGCGGCGGCCAGCCTTCCGTTTCCGCCGAATTTCCTGCATAGGCGGTCTGCGCCGCACGGCGCTCTCACGCTGACGACATACTTGCCGTCGGGCCGTGGCACGAGGACGGCATGCCCGCGCAAAGGCTCGCGTCTTGCCAAGAGGTTGGCAAACTCGCCTTGCACACGGTGCGACCATGCAGCCGCCGGCAACATATAGGCCGATGCGTTCGCCACGCGCTGCACCGTCGCGAGCCTTGAAGCACAATCGAGATCTTCCATGCGTGCCAGCGTCAGGCGGCCCGGCAGGTTGGTGGCCGCAATGAAATCCAAAGGGTTTGAAAACGGCTGAATATCCCGATACATCGTGACAGGGTCGACTATCAGATCCTCGACGCTTTCTCCATACGCGTTGTAGTTGATCGCTTCCCCCAGTTCGCGCAGCCGCTCTTCTTCGGGAGGCGGCAGTGCACACGCGATGGCAAGCCGATGCGCCGCATGGGCAAGGTTGTCGCCGTACGCCGCGACTATCGCCCACAATCTGTTCTCACCCCGAAGATAACGATTCACGATCAGGCCGGTGCATGTATCGGCTGATGTATCGATATGCGTAGTCAGTCGGGCAACGTGCGGAATGCGACCTGGAAAGTGATGATCGAAATAGTCGATGTTGACACCCCGATCGAGAAGCGACATCAGCGAAGCGCGGTTGGAATCGAGCGAGACATCAAGCACAGTCACGCTATCGCCAGACCGTGCCCTTACGCGACGCAGCAGGCAGACATCGCGCTTCACACCCGTGACGAGCTGCGCATCGACAGGATGCTTGAGCCTCAGTTGATGCAGCGAGCAGATACCGTCAGCGTCGCCGTTAAACACATCGAATTGAGCCACCTGTCACTCCATTGGAGGGAAGATCGGGCGTTATCACTTGTGCGCCAGCTTGCAGCGCGGCCGCACACTGTTGCGCGTGTGACGCCCCTAACTCGAAATAGGCCAGCGTACGTCTGCGCCAGTGCCTCACACGTCCAATCTTGCGTTCGAGCAGATGTGCGGCAGCCAGTCTCGCTCTAACGGTAGCGCGAATGCTTTGATAGAAATGCAGCAGGCCCTCATCGACGGGATCGTGCATCGACTCGGCATACGTATCGAGAAGCACGGCTCCGATCTTGGGGGCGCCCAGGCGCTCGCATTCGAGCGCGAGAAAGCCCACCTCATCGAGGGTATCGATAGTCCGCAACCGCTCTGAAAATTCAAGGCAATCGATGATCGCGACGGGCCGTGTCAGGCAAACATGCTCAGGTCGTAAATCGCCATGACATTCCCTGATCCAACCGTCCGCGACACGCAATCCCAGGCGGTCCGCAAGTGCGGCCAGCAACACGCGCTGTATGCTGCACAGTCGCCGCACGTCAGCGGATCGACGGGGCATGATGCGGGCAAGCACCGTATCGTTGCGCGCAATCTCTAACCCGAAGTGCTGATGGTAGGCGGATGCACTCAGGCCCGACCGAGGCAGCGAACGATAGAAGGCGCTGAGTCTTCGAACAATCCTCACAATATCGTTGTCCTTGACCGCGCCGCGCGCGAGCATGCGGTCAAGCATCAATCCGGCCGGCAATCGACGCATCTTGAGTAGCCAGTCGATCACCTTTCCCGATCCACCCACGCGCATTACGCCATTGCCGCAGAGCGTCAGCGGCACCACACGCAGATAGACCGACGGCGACAAACGGCGGTTCAAACGAAGCTCCGTCTCGCAGTTTCGTCGTCGTGCAGCGATGCTGCGCAAATCGATCGCCGGGTAGCGACCGGGCTTCTTGAGCTTCCAAGCATGCCGCGCAGTGAGAAACACCCACGACAGATGCGTCTCGATCACGTCCACGCGATGCGTCCGGTCAGGCCACGCATCACGCTCACGCAGCCGTCCGATCTTTTGCTCAGACGACAAGCCGGCTGCAGCGCATTGCTTACGCCTGGGTTTGCGCTTGCGAATGCCAACACGCGTTGTCTTCAGCATATCGGCCATCCGTGCTTCAACGTGTCGCCGGTTCATCGTCCATACGCGGTCTAACTGCCTACATAAAATGCGTCTCGGCGCTTCCTTCACGCCTGAGCCAGCCGGCCGCCGGTTCGAGTGGCTCGAGTGCGCTGGTCTCATCGAGGTGAAAGAGCGCGTCGAACTGTGACGCGAGCGAGGCTTCGAAATAGTGACTCTGCCGCTCCATCTGCGGCAGATACAGCACGCCAATCGCCCGTTCGAGCAGGGGTTCGTCGAGCGCGCGGGAACTGTCGTCCTGCATCGGCAGGAAGAAACGGTCATAGCCCGTGGTGTGGAACAGATGCTCCCAGCTATCGGCCAGCGCCGGACGGACCCATTTCTGCTCGACCTCGCCGTCCCATTGCGAGGCCGCCGACACATGTCCGGTATACGTCGTGAATCCGACCAGCAACGCGCGATCGTGTGCGTTCTCGCGCACGATCTGGCCCAGGTTCCACTCCCCGCGGCGCCGCGACTCCGTTGCGCGGGCATCGCCAAGATGCGAGTTGTGCGCCCAGACGACCACCTTGCTGCTGCCGCCACGCCGCACGCGGTAGCGCGCCAGCGCGAATAGCATGCTGGCCATGTGGGCGTCACGCAGATTCCACGTGTTCAGCCGGCTGCTGAACATCCCGCGGTAGTATGCTTCGGCGTTGACCACCACCTGCGCGTTCTGCTCGGCGAAGAACTGTGCGTCGAGCGCGTCGGTGCCGTCGTGCGCAAGATAGTCAGACTCGACGGCACGCAATTCGAGCAGTTGCCGCACCGCGCCAGCCTGAGCGGCAGGACGGGCGCCAAGCGCCGCCGCGTAGCCATAGGCCTGCGGCTCACGCACATGGTCCAGTGCCGCGTAGCGCCTGCGCGCAAGTGCGGCCTCTTCCGGGTCCACACCCTCGAGATACCGGATGACCGCGTCCGCGGAACGGTAGAGGCTGTATAGATCGAGACCATAAAAACCCACCCGCTTCTGCCGTGGCCGCGTCGCGTTGATTCTGCGCAATGCCGCAATGAACTCGCGCACTTCCCGGTTGCGCCACATCCAGACGGGGAAGCGCTCGAAGTCATCGAGTGCAGACGAGGCGTCGTCGGTCCCTTCGCCCTGTACGAAGCGGTCGACACGCCATGCGTCCGGCCAGTCACCTTCAATGGCGACGGTGTCGAAGCCACATTCGGTGATCAGGCGCAGCGTGATTTCCGCACGCATGCGATAGAATTCAGCCGTGCCGTGGGTGGCCTCGCCAAGCAGGACCAGGTCCCGGACACGCGCCATTTCCAGAAGTGCATCGTAGTCCATGTTATCTCCCGTCAGACGCTGTCCAAGCGCGCGAACGGCAAGAAACGGTGTTTTGGATCGCTGCATGATGAGGTTCCTCCCTGCGGAATACGGGACTCGCGCGGCGAAAGGGCGTCAGGCGAACAGGGTGCGGCTCGCGCGACACACGCGCAACTGTGCCCGATCAGGCCGTACCGTCCTGCACCGAAGCATGGCTAACGCCGCCATCATCACCGCCCGATGCGATCGGTTGCCAGGCCTGCGCGGCGGCGAGGCAGGTTCGCACGTCGGCGTCGCTCGTCTGGGTGAAGTCGTCGTAGAACTGGCCGATACCCATGAACCAGTCGGGCTGCATCACGCAAACGAAGTCATCCGCTATCGACTCAAAGGGGGCTTCGGCTCCCGCCGGGCACACGGGCACAGCGACAACGATCTGCTTCGGGTGCCGTCTGCGCAATGCGTTGAGCGCCGCGTGCATCGTTGATCCCGTCGCCATGCCGTCATCCACGACAATCACGGTTTTGTCCTCGACCCCGGCAGGCGGCTGCTCCCCCCGGTAGGCCAGCTCGCGGCGATGCAGCTCGATGCGTTCGCGCTCGATGACTTCCTCGAGCTGCTCCGCGCTCGCATAGGCAGCGCGTATCACGGGTTCGTTGAGATAGAGCGCGTCACCCGTCGCGATGGCGCCCATTGCAAGCTCGGGGTTATGCGGCACGCCGAGCTTGCGCACCAGCAGCACGTCGAGGGGACAGCATAAAACCTTCGCCACTTCATAGCCAACCGGTACGCCGCCGCGCGGCAGTGCCAGCACCACGACGTCACGGCGCCCGGCATAGCGACTTAACGCATCCGCGAGTTGCTGGCCAGCATCGGCGCGATCTCGAAAAATATGACTCATGGTCGATATCCAATCAGTGATGCCGTGAAGCTCGAATGGCGTGGCTCCATGTGCAACGGGTGCGGCACCGTTCCGCGCTCAGGATGACGGGGCGGTGAGCCAGCGCGCAAACCAGTCAACCGCAAGGCGGGTCACTTCGTCGAGGGCGCCGGGTTCCTCGAAGAGGTGCGTCGCTCCCTCCACGATTGCCGTGCGATGCTCGCACGTCAATTGCCCGGCGGCCTTGTGATTCAGCCGGATCACCTCCGTGTCGAGTTCACCGACGATCAGCAGCGTTGGCGTGCGGACGGACATGAGCGATGTCCGCGCAAGGTCGGGCCGTCCACCCCTCGACACAATGGCGCCCACCGTACTCGTCTCTGCCGCTGCGACAAGTGCGGCCGCGGCGCCTGTACTCGCGCCGAAGAGCCCCACCCGCAGCGACCCGACCGCGGGCCTTTGCTGCAGCCAGACAAGGGTTGCGCCCAGCCGTCGCGCCAGCAGCGCGATGTTGAAGCGGTAGGTCGCGTCGATGTCGTCGTGCCGCTGCTCATCCAGCGTCAGCAGATCGAATAGCAGCGTTGCGAACCCGGCTTGCTGCAGACCCGCCGCCACCTGCCGGTTTCGCGGGCTGAAGCGGCTGCTGCCGCTGCCGTGCACGAATACGACGACCGCGCGCGCGTGATCGGGAATCTCGAGAATCCCGCCCAGCTTGACGTAATCAACGAGAATCTCAACCTGTAGCGTTTGCATCTGTCGCTCCTGTTCATCACCGCGCTCCGCCATGACCACTGCGCGGGAGCAGCACCTCTTGTAAGGATCATCGTGTCTGTTCCGCACACTCAATTGACTTCGATCAAGTGGATGACGCAGACAACTCTCGCAAGCGACGTTTTGAGCGCCGAAGCGGGCGACGTCGCATACTCACCGGCAGCCGCGCGGTCTGGATGGCGTGTCGGCGGAACGGGGCGACGACGTATGACGTATGCGCCGAACCAGCGCTTTGATGAGGGCGGCGCCGATTGCAAGGATGCACAGCACGACAAACCACAACACGAGGACATAACCAATCAGTTTCCAGAATTCGCTGACGCGCTGTTGGAGCACCCACGCCTGATACGAAGCCGCATCGTCTGCCGCGTTCGGAAACGAGGTGCGGTACATGA
Source organism: Burkholderia sp. E7m39 (assembly GCA_001319865.1). Classification (GTDB taxonomy): domain Bacteria; phylum Pseudomonadota; class Gammaproteobacteria; order Burkholderiales; family Burkholderiaceae; genus Paraburkholderia; species Paraburkholderia bengalensis. The sequence goes on from BBSL01000265.1 coordinate 32,236, forward strand.
ACAGGGCGAGGCAGCGATCGCTTTCGGGAAGCGCCGCAGCGAGGCGTGCACCGGCCGGCAACGCGCGCACCGACGCGCATTCCGGCGCGTTCATACCCGCCACGACACCTGCGTTCAGCGGGTAGTCATAGATTGCGCCAAGCCAGGTTGTGCCGATCGCGAGCATCAGACAAGCGCATGCGCCTTGAACATATCGGCGTAGCCAGCGATGTCGATAAGGACGGCCAGCGTTGTCCATCATGAATCCCCCATGCCATCGCATCCGCCCAGCGAATGGCAGCCCCAGCACAAATTCGCGGCTGCGTCACCCGCGCGCGACTCGTGCCAGAGATGTGAGTGGCACGAAGCGGAACAATTTACATCGTCGTATGTCCGCAGCCCAACCCGATTGACATCGATCAAGCATGGGACGATGACCTGGATCAACGTGTAAGTCATGCCGACGGCCATGCTGTGTTCAGAGAAGGGGTGTGCAGAAGCGTACTCACCCATATGACACATCGGGCGCACCGAGCCGAGCAAATGCCAATTCACAACGCAGATATCGCCGAGATTTTCAACGAGATTGCCGACCTGCTCGAAATTCAGGGAGAGAATCCGTTTCGGGTGCGCGCGTACCGCAATGCGGCGCGATCGGTTAGCGAGTCCTCGAAAAACGTGCGAACGATGATCGCGGAGGGTGCCGACCTGAAAACGATTCCCGCAATCGGCGACGACCTTGCGCTCAAGATCCGCGAAATCGTCGCCACTGGCTCATGCCCGCTACTTGCGAGCCTGCGAGCCCAACTGCCGTCGGCAGTCGTCGCGTTACTGCGCGTGCCGGGCCTCGGACCTAAGCGCGTGCGGCAGCTCTACGAGCAACTGCATGTGCAGTCTCTGGAACAACTGGAGCAGGCCGCCGCGGAGGGTCGGATCCACACATTGCGCGGATTCGGTCCGCTGACCGAGGCTCATATCCTTGCAAATCTGAGGGGCCGCCTCGACAAATCGCACCGCTATCAATTCGCACAGGCCAGCCAGCGCGCAGAGGCTCTGCTGGTCTGGCTCGCGGCATTGCCCGACGTAGAACGCGTGGAAGCGGCGGGTAGCCTGCGGCGACTGCGCGACACCGTTGGCGACATCGACATCCTCGTCACGTCGCGGGAGCCGGCCGCGGTAACGCAGCGCTTTGTCGCTTACGACGACGTGAGCGCGGTGCTTGCGCGTGGACCGACCCGAGCGAGCGTCGCGCTCCGCGGCGGGCTGCAGGTCGATCTGCGCGTAGTCGAACCCGAATGCTACGGCGCTGCACTCACCTACTTCACCGGTTCGAAGGCGCATAACGTCGCGTTACGCCGCCTGGGCCAGGAACTCGGCCTTAAGGTCAACGAATACGGCGTCTTCCGCGGAAAGACATGTATTGCCGGCGAGACTGAGGAGTCCGTCTATGCGAGCGTCGGCCTGCCGTGGATCGCGCCAGAGCTTCGCGAAGACCGGGGTGAGATCGAAGCGGCGCGCGTCGCCGCCCTGCCTACCCTGGTTACGCGCAGCGACCTGCGCGGAGACCTTCACACGCATACGCTCGCCAGCGACGGCCGCGCATCGCTATGCGAGATGGCCCTTGCCGCCCGCGAGCGTGGCCTGTCGTATCTGGCCGTTACGGATCATTCGAAGCGCCTGGCGATGACCCACGGGCTGGATGCAACGAGGCTCGCGGCACAGATCGGCGAGATCGACCAGCTCAACGCACAGTTAACGGGTATCACGCTGCTCAAGGGCATAGAAGTCGACATACTCGAAGACGGCCGGCTCGATCTTCCCGATGCTGTTCTTGCCCGGCTCGATCTCGTGATCGGGGCGATTCACAGTCATTTCGATCTCCCGCGCGAGCGCCAGACCGAGCGTATCCTTCGCGCGCTGGACCATCCCTCGATGACCATGCTGGCGCATCCTTCCGGCCGGCTGATCGGCAGCCGGGAACCGTCGGACATCGATATGTTGCGCGTGATCCGCAAGGCGAGGGAGCGCGGCTGCTTTCTGGAACTCAATGCCCAGCCCGAGCGCCTTGATCTGACCGATACGGTCTGCCGCATGGCGAAGGATCACGGTGTACTGGTTTCCATCAATTCCGACGCACACAGCGTGGCCCAGCTCGACAACCTGCGCTACGGCGTCAATCAGGCGCGTCGCGGATGGCTGGAAAAAGCCGATGTGCTGAACGCCCGCTCGCTTGCGCAACTGCGCCCGCTGCTTGCCCGGACGATGCGCTCACGTGTTCGCGAGGCCTCCGAGAGTCCATAGGTTGCCTCGGTTAACAGGTCTGGCAGGCGCATCTGGCGGTGTCAGCGGCATGGCCGCTGCACGCTTTGGAAAGACCACGAAGGGCGCGTAGCGCATGCTCACGCCGCACGAATGCAAACAGACCACCAGGAGACATCACGATGAACACCGCGCCAATGCTCTTCTCCCCTCCAGCCAGTCACGCCTACGCACAGCGCGTGGCCACCACGCTTGGCACGGCGCTGGCCGAGCACGAGTGGCGTCCTTTTGAGGATGGTGAACACAAGATGCGCCCGCTCGAAAGCGTCCGCGGTCGCGACGTGTATGTGATCCATTCGCTGTATGCCGAACCCGGTCACACGGTGAACGACAAGCTGTGCGAGCTGCTTTTTTTTGTGGGAGCTCTGGTGGACGCCTCTGCGGCGCGTGTGAGTGTCATCGCGCCCTACCTCTGTTACGCGCGCAAGGACCGTCGTTCCCAGACACGCGATCCCGTGACCACACGCTATGTTGCGCAGCTTTTCGAATCCGTGGGCGCATCCCGTTTCGCCACGCTCGATGTTCACAATCTGGCCGCGTATCAGAACGCTTTTCGAATTCCGACCGAGCATCTGGAGGCGAGCGGCCTGCTCGCGCAGTGGTTCGCATCACACTTGCGCGACAAGGCGCTCGTTGTCGTTTCGCCCGATGCAGGCGGTGTCCGGCGCGCAGAGGACTTTCGCGCCCGGCTTGCGAAGCTGCTCGATAGCCCCGTGGAAGCAGCATTCGCGGGGAAACTGCGCGCCGGTGGCATCGTCACCGGAAAGCCTGTCGTCGGCGATCTGGCGGGCCGGTGCGCAATCATCGTGGACGACCTGATCGGTTCGGGAACCACGCTCTCGTTGGTTGCCGGCCACTGCCTTGCGCTGGGCGCGACTGAAGTTCATGCTGCTGCCACGCACGGACTCTTCCTGGCGGATGCGTGCGAAAAGCTGGGCAACGGTACGCTGGCGAGCGTCGTCGTGACCGATAGTGTCGCGCCGTGGCGCGTGCCACGCGGTGCGTTTCTAGAGCGACTT
>BBSL01000266.1 GCA_001319865.1 Burkholderia sp. E7m39
GCGTGCCACGCGGTGCGTTTCTAGAGCGACTTACCGTGCTTGATAGCGCGCCACTAGTTGCGCAAGCTATTGCACACATGCACGAGAGCGCCGTGTAGCGTGGTCCGTAGCACCTCGTCCGCGGCGCTCTTGGCTTGAGATATCTCTGGAAGCGCTGCGACGGCGACGCAGCAGCGATATTTTTCGCTGGCTGTGGACCGGACTACAAACCCGGTCGTGCTCATCATCAGCCGCCCAAATGTGCCATTTTCGGGCCGCCCGCTCGAAACCTGGATCCATCGCGGGACGGCCTGTAAAGCAGCACTAAAGATGACTTGCAACACCGCCGTGAGCAACGTCGTTTGCAGCGCCCGCACGGTCACCATCGCGATAGTCCGTAGAACTCGTTGGTGCGATTCTTTTCGCCACTTTTCTTAGCCTGCTCCAGTTCCTGCGTCAACTGCGCACGCGTTTTCCCTTTATTTCCTGACATTTCAGCTGGAGCCAACGAACCACCGCGGGATTCCGAGGCCATATCGTCTGGCGCCTGGGCAGCCGATGGCGGCGCACTCGCGCTCTGCGCCTCAGTCAACCGTGGACAGTCAAGCGACATGATCGGTGCGGCCGCTATCCCAAATAATCTAAGTCTGAATGTAGAAGGCATGATGTGCTTCATCTCAATACAGTACTGCCGCGGTCAGCGCGTCCAGTTTTGAAGGTGGTTGATGTCGAGCGCAAATCGCGTACGCAACCTCCTTTGCGATCAGGCTAGGAACGCCTTTCTCGCCGTGGGGCATCTCAAGAAACGCCTCGTCTACGTAATGCACTACCCGCCAGATCCCGGATACAGCCGTTTTGCCGCGCGTCATTGCCGCGATCCGACAAACGCAAACCCGACTGTTGTCCAGGTGTTCGCACCTACGGCAGTGATCTTCGCTCCTTAAACGACAGCTTCGACGTTCATTGATGTTCCGGTTCCAGACGCGCGACGCATCATTGAAAAACTTTCATCAAACACGTGCTTGCCCGTTGGCCGTGCACGCACCGAGCCACTGAACGAACACGATCCCTGCGTGCCCGTGAAAGAAAGATCCGGGCTGATCGTGAGTCTGGTCTCCCCCGTACTGCCTATGTTTCCCACCCAGGTGCCAATGGCTTCCGATATATCTACTGGGGTGTCGTAGGCGAACCTATAGGTCCCCCGTGGGATCGTGAAGCGAAGCGACGGCGGGCTCACGGCCGAAGGTCCAAACCGGCTCTACACAACGACGCGCAGCAAATCGGCTGCCGAAGAAATCCCAACATGCTCATCAGACCCTGCAGCGACGCCTGGCGTCTGTCATCAGCGCCGCCGCCCCGAAGAGTAGCGTTCCGCCGCCCGCATCGGCGAGGGGATCGCGACGGTGAACGGACATGGCGAAGTGCATGAGCCGGGGGCCAACCATGATGGGTCACCTATATCGGTCAACGATGTCGAACAGACGACGATATGACGTAGCGACGTGCTTTTCAGGGCCGTAGCGACGCCGGGTATAAGTTGTTCGACATACCGTCAGCCTTTGAGGCATCCGAAACGTCATGCGCAAACGCCTACCTGTCAATTTCCCTAGGCGACGATGCTCATGCCAAAGTAGGCGTCTACTATATGCAACGTCTTTCCGAGGGGCTTTTGCGCCGCCAATCCGGTCACTGTGGAGCACGGCGAGCGAGGCAAGGAATGCATATCGTTCATCAAGGCACCGCCCCAAGCGCTTATCCGGCACTACCTCGCCACTCGCGAATCACCCTCTCTTGTACTATCCTTACTGAGGAAAGCAGCCACGCGCCCGGTGATCGTATAGCTAGTAGAAGCCTACAGAACAGGGGCACAAACAGCCTGCTGTCACACCTCGGCCGTTTGTGTGCAGTCAAGTAGCGCATGCGAGGAGCTGAAAGAGCCAAGGAGCCTGCCATGAAAGCACGCGTTCTTGCTTCGCGAGCCGGGATTGTGCTCGCTCTAATAATGTTGTTTGTTCTGAATTCATACGCAGAACGAAAAAATGAATTGGAACAGATCCCATCACGAAACACTACCAAATTCGAATTGCGAGTCGTTTCGTCGGATGCCGTCTCGGTCATGCTTAGATGGCATCCAAGATCAGATGCAAGCTCATACGAGGTAATTCGTGATGGCACGCTCGTCGGTCGTAGTTCAGCGAGCGTTGGATATTTCACAGATTTCGACCTTGCTCCCGGTCGCTTGTACCGGTACAGCGTGGTGGCAGAGAATTCTTCGGGCGCACCTGTCGGTTTTTCTGAGCCGCTAGTTGCACGAACAGGCACATCCGCAGCGATAAGAACGCGTTATAAGGTGCTTGCAATTGCATTCAATCCTGGGAGCGATTCGCTCGTCAAGGAAAACGCATTTCTCCAACACCGCATTCAGTTCCTGAAGCTTGCATCGCTTGGATCGGCTGATATTGAGCTTTATAAAGGCGGAATTGTTTCAGCGCCGATTCAACCCGCAGTCGATCCAGGTAATAATTCTGTTGACTATAAGGATCTGGTGACCAGACGGGATCTTGGTCTAAGCGGTTATTCGATCATCGATTTGATCGAGAAAGGCGAGATCGATCACGTTTGGGTGGTCAAGTCGTCAGTTGACTTCGCAGAAAATGCACTAATCGGAAATCGGCCAATTCAAGGGCCGGGGATATCGACACCAAACACCTGGGTTCCGATTCGTGTCAACTGTTCGAGGTCGTTCTTTGTCAATGCGTACACGCCGGACGCGCGCGCTTACGATGCCTATGCCCACATGGTTGAAGGCGTCATGACGTCCATTTCCGACGGGCACCCAGAATCCTGGCCGCGGAACTTATCGTACACGGTCTATACGCCTGACCGTTCCAGTTATGCGACGACGAGTGCCTCGCTCAATCTCTGGGAAAAGTTTCGGCTTGCGGACGAATGGAATGGCCCCAGTTCCGTGGCATACGCCTCTAAAGGAAACGGCAACATGGGGTCGAGCCATTTCCCACCAACTTCCCTACGGACATGCGAAGACTACTGCTACTTTGACCTATCGACGTGGCAACGGTATATAGGCTCAGCGGCAGATGACTGGCTTTATTTTCCGTTGTTCAGCGGAGCGCCGAGGATGTTGAATGGCTACGACTTCGGTGCTTTCAATCACTATACCGAGGGTGACCCGTCGTACTCGGACGAGCTTGGCACCTCACCGGAATTGCATCGATCATTTCGGTTTGGAACGGCCTCCTTTCACCAATGGTGGTTCGCTCACCTACCCCACAACGCAGGGGTTACCGACGGAATACTCAACAACTGGTGGCCGTACCTGTACGATTTCAATCGGTTCGATGGTGTTCCCGTCAACTTTGAGGTGACAGGAATTCCCACACATCGTATCAGTCACCATGCACTGCCATTCAATCCGAATAACGTTGATGAGAACAACTGGGGATACTGGAATTCCGAGAATGGATGGAATTTCGAGAAATGGCTCAAACAAGGCGAACTCGCCCCAGGAGCCAAGGTGGGACGAATGACAATCGTCACGAGGCGTGATGTTCCTGGCATCAACGAGGCGGCATTCGCCTTGTCAGTCACGATTGAGAACACACAAGACTTCGAAGAAGTGGGGGTCGGCCGCAACGACGTCTTCTACCCTGTTTCGCGAAACGCCCACTGGAACCTTCAAAACCTCCGACAGGTTCGCTTCGCAGTGAAACCATATCTCAATCCGCAGTTAATCGCCGGAACCAATCCGATCGTGCGGTTATACAAGAACGGGGGACAACGAATCGAATTCGTGCCTCGCGTAAGGGGCACATACGCAAACATGTTCCGAGATCAGCAATTCCGAGATGCAGCGGGTTGGTTTAGATTTGCCATTCCCGTGGCCGGGGATGAGACCTGGGAAAAACACATCATCGGGTATATCGAGCCTGGCCTGTCGGCATCAGCGAAGCAAGCCGCGCAGGCACAGCTGGAAGCGGAGATATTGAAGGATGTCAACTATGTCGAAATTTCAATCCGCTCGGTAACCAGCCGAAGTGTTAATCCTGACGATTTTGTCTCATATTACATTCAGGGGATATCGTTCCGGTGAACGGCAACGTTCGCGCGGTTGATCGGCCTGTGAGCGCCTTCCGCGCGCCGCAACCACGAAGTGGTGGTTTGCAAGATCGAACGGCACCTGGCGTCTTGACCCGTCTGCCTTGACGCCTAAGGACATCGCAGACATGGCGTTCTTCGCGCAGTTCGCCGACATGGGTGGCCGTGTCGTTCGTACAGCGCCCCGAAGATATTGACGGTTTGCTACACGAAATCGGCAGGCTGGGCTCGCCAAAACTGGGCATCGTACTCAGGATCGATACAAAAGTTGCGTTCTCCCGCTTGCCAGATCTCCGCAGCGAGCGGCGGAAGGCGGATGGCGCATCGCGCTCAGCAGGTGTGGTGATCGCCCGCGGCGATCTCGGCGTGGAGGTGGGTTTCGAGGGGCTGTCCGAAGTCCAGGAGGAAAGATCGGACTTGCCGGTCATCGTATTCGGCGTGCTGATCAGTCTTGCCGGACCGCTGATCTCGGTCTGCTATCAACCCTGTCAGGCGAAGCTGTTCCCGACAGCGATACGTTTCCGCGCCAATGGTATTGGCTATTCCGCGAGCCGCGTCGGCGCGATGAAGTCCGGCTTTCTGATCGGATTCCTGCTGCGCTACTTCGGCGTCACAGGTGTATTCGCGAGTGTCACGGCGTCGATGCTGGTCGTGGTGCTGTTGATCGGCGTGTTTGGTCCCAGAACGAATGGCTTGCGTCGCGAAGAAATCAACCATTGATATCGGATCGCGGTCGCCCTCACCAAAGAAAACCTGTATCTGGCGCGCTCATAAAGCCAGAGCGAAGCTCCCGCATCAAATAAGAATCTCGATTTGAGACGACTTGCACGTGAGATGCCGCAAGAGTCTCCTTAAGCGGACGCTTCCATACCCCGTTCGAAAAACTCTGCGGTATGTTCGATGAAGGCCCTAACCTTCGCGGGCAACAATGCGCGTTCCATGTACGCAAGTCGGACTTCCGCCGCGGAATCCGCAATCTCAAACTCTTCCAGCAGACGAACGAGTCGCCCTGCCTTGATGTGGTACCACGAGCGTAATGGGCAGCAGACCGACACCAAATCCTTCCGGAATGATGTCACGGTTGAACATGGGATTATTTGAAGTAATTTCGTATTTAATCTGGACTGCGATATTTTCGTGGCCGCTTCGGAAGGTGAAGAATGGCTTGTGCATTGAAGGCGGAACGGTTACGAACACATGATCCTCAAGGTCCGCGGGATGCCGCGGTCGCGGATGGCTGCTCAGGTAAGCTTCCGTTGTAACGATGACAAGCGGCAAGCGCTGGAGAAGCCGCGTCACCGCAAGATCCGTCGCCAGCATGAAAGGTAGCACTATGCCCAGGTCGTAACCGTCGGCGGTCAGATCCACGGGCCGCTCGGTCAAGGTGATATCGAGCGTGACATTTGCATGCTTGCGTTTGAACGAAGCGATCAACGGGGCAACCATGTCAACGCAGCCGTCGTGTGCGCAACCAACCGTAACACGCCGCCCGGCAGTCGGCCGTGACCAGCTGCGTTGGTCTCCAGATAGTCAAGATCGTCGAGCTTGCGACAACATCCCTCGTAAAAACGCTCCGCGGCTTCGGTCAGCGAGAACTGCCGGGTCGATCGGTGAAACAGTCGTGTTCCCAGCCGCTCTTCCAGCGACGCAATCGACCGCGAGACAACCGAGGGTGAGAAGTCCATCATTTCGCCAGCGCGTCTGAAGTTTTTGACTTCGACGATAGCGCGGAAGAGGCGCAAGTTTTCGATATATTCCATTGCTACAATCAATCTACTGTCGGGGCGGAAACGGACACTAACCACGAAAGGAATGCGGCTAGCACGGATTGAATCGCCTCGTCGGTTACTGCCTGCGGATTGCACATCCTGAGAAATTGCACGCCGTCGCACAGGCTAACCAACCCGAGCGCGAATGCGTCTACCTCAAGGGGCAATCCTTTGTCGCCATCCGCCATGAGCATCCGTATGTGCGCACCGACCTGCAGGAGTTTCTCGCGCCGGAACGCGCGAACGCGCTCCCCGAACGCGTTGTCGCGGCGTGCAAGGAGTTGAGCCTCGACCCAGAGCGGGAAGCTATCGCTTCCAACATAGTCCCTGCTGTAGTAAGCGATCGCGCGCGCCTGCGCCTCCTCGGGCGTACCGTCCTCCTCAATGATGTCCTGCAGATTGGCCAGCATTTCACTGCAATCGCGCCGCAAAAGTTCCGTCAGCAGTTCCTGTTTGCCGCAGAAATTGGAGTAGAACGCGCCACGCGTATAACCGGCGGCCTCAACGATGTCTTCCACACTCGTCGCCGCCAGGCCCTTCTCCAGAAAGATGGTTCGCGCGGCGTCAAACAGGCGTTCGCGCGTCTGCTCTTTTCTTCGCGCGTGCGTCAGGCGTTCTGGCTTCATGGCATAGCTTACGATGACGTGGCCGTCTTGATTCGCCAACGGAGCGAGTCAATCAGATGGCGGTTTCTCAACAAGTCGGTCGACAACGCACAGGCCGATCGACGACCTTCGATATTAAACTCATAACTGATTTATTCGTCAAAGATAGAATGAGGGTGCGAATGAAAGACATCGACCTGTAGATCCAGCGCCTTATGCGGCTTCGACTGCGCTGGCCAACTTCACGAGGCTGATTTCGCCGAGGTAAATGCTTTCGCCCAGTTCGCATTCGCGCGATGCATTGCCCAACGCATGATGAACCTCAATGCGGTACACGCCGCTGTCTTTCCCGAGACCGTCGAACCGGAAATCGCCGAACGCATCGGAGACTGTTTCCGCAACTCTCAGATCACCCGAATACAGGACAGCGGCCGCACCGGCGACGCACTCTACGACGCCGCCCACCCGCGCACTGACACTTCCACCTATGAAGCAGCTTTCCCAGCGTTCGAGGCCGCCGTACCAGACGCGAGGCTTCGTGCCCAGATTCGGCCGTAAAACCTTGAGCCCTTCGCGCCGCGCTTTTTCCGCCATCGCGGCGTCATCGAGTCTGACCGTCTCGAACACGTCAGTGGGACAACTCTGTTCGCATCGCGGATGCTGCCAACCCTGGTCAAGCAGATGTGCATCGAAGATCCAGATCTGCGGCAACTGCAGTTCCTCGTTCCACACTATCGCTTTGTACGGACAGGACTTGACGATCTCCTTCCGGCCACGTGCCTTGTCCGGATCGATGATGACGATGCCGTCCGCGCGCTTGCGAACCGCGTCGCCGCCCACGCGCACGCACGGTGCTTCGTCACAGTGATTGCACATCACCGGCAGGTACGTTGTCTCGACCATGTGGGAATCGCCCTGCACGCGGCGCAGGATGCGAATGGGGCTCTGCGCGCCGGTGTCGGCGGGCGCGGAGTAACCCGGGAAGTCGTTGCCAACGTGCTCATCCCGCGCGGCGATGACGCAGTTCTGACAGTTCTCGCATCGGCCGACCTTGATAACCAGATTCCACTTGCTCATTGACTGCTCCTTACGCTGCGCGACCGAACAGGAACGTATCCGCGCCTTTCCACTTTTCAACCTGCACGAGGCATGAGTTCGGACTCATGCTGCTCGTGCCCGCGGTTTGCGGCCGATCGGGCGTCAGCATGTTCATGCAACCGCCGATTTCCACGCGCTCGCCGTCCACTTCGATCAGCTGGAATTCGGCGCTTGCCTCGTATGACTTGACCACGCCTGCAGTGACCAGGGGCGACACGTCAGCCGCACAGATGACGGCGCCCCGGTCGTTGTAGACCTTGACGAGATCGCGATGGACTATGCCTCGGGCCGCCGCGTCAGCGGGCCCGACTCGCAGCAGCCAGAAGCGATGCCCCGCAATCAGCGCGCGATGGTCTTCGACGCTATTGACCGACGAGTTCTTGCCATCGCAGTGAGTATGGAAGCTATAACGGCTATGCGTAGCGATGAGTTGCAGCGGATAGCGCTGAGCCAGTTCGGATCGCAGCCCCTCCCACGAAGGGATGTACCGGTTCAGCGGCGGACGCTCGGGGTTGTCCGCCGTGTGCCGCTTCAGCAATTCGGGCACGAACTCGAGCTTGCCGCTGGGCGTCTGCAGGCCCATGCCGAATTTTTCGGCATACTGCGACGGCAGCGGATGCGGTTCCGGCAAGTCCTTGCGCCGGCCTTCCGCGAACCAGCGCATGTCCACCGGGTGACGCAATTCCGGCTTCTCGGGAGGCACGACGAAATACCCTTTGCGGCAGAAGTCGCGCCATGAAACGTGGTCCGGAAGATCGGACGAGTCGAACACCCGCTTGACCCAATCAAGTTCGCCGCACCCCTCGGTGAAGACGCCGCCCAGGCCGAGACGCGTCAGAATGGCGGTGAAAATATCGTAATCGGAGCGAGACTCACCCAGAGGTTCGATGCATTTGTGCTGCAGCGTCACCATGCGATGATTGACCGTGTTGTAGCCATGATGCGCGTAGCCGCCGGAATTAGACCATTCGCCAATGTCCCAACGCTCGAGCGACGTGCACGCCGGCAGGATAATGTCGGCGAACTGCGCCTCACCCTCCATCCAGATCGACTGGTTGACCACGAACTCGATGCTCGAATGCCGGTACGCGTCAGCCCAGCGTCCCGATTTCGTCACTGTGCTAAAAGCAGACCCGCCATAGCGATAGATCATGTGGATCGGCGAGTATCCGGGCATGGGATAGCTGAACGGCGCGAACTGCGCTTCCTGCGACATGCCATCCCAGAGATAGCCCGTCGCATGGCCGTTGATGATGGCGTCCGGTAACTGCTGCCGCGGAACCATCTGCTTGACAGGATTCATGGTCAGGATGTGCGGCATGCGCTGATAGTTGTTCACCGCATTCGCGGTCCACGCGAGGTCGCCCGACATGCCGCCGTCCGCATAGCCCGGAAAGTAGAAATGCAGGTCATGCGGAACCCCGATCTCGAGACAGCCGAAATTCACGCCCGGCTTGCCCCACCCCTGCATCGCCATCATCATGATCATGCAACGCGCCCATTGCGCTCCCGTCGCACCTCGCCCCGCCCCACCGAATCCCGCGCCCGTCATCCCGACAGCCAGGTAGACCTTCTTCTTGCCCCACAGGCGCGCGAGCGCGCGGACGTCCTTGGCGGGCACGCCCGTTTCCTGTTCCTGCCATTCCGGGGTTTTCGGCACGCCATCCGTTTTGCCCGTCAGATAGGCCTGCCACTCGTCGAACCCGGTCGTGCGGCTAGCGACGTATTCGTTGTCGTACAGACCCTCGGTCACCCACACATACATGATGGCGGTGGCCAACGCCGCATCCGTTTGCGGCCGGATGGGTACCCAGCGGCCGCCCAGCAGCTGTGCGGTTGGATTGCAGTGCGGATCGATATGGATGAACTCGATGCCAAGTTCCTTGGCCCACAGGCGCCGCGGCGTCCCCTCGAACCCCGCGTAGGCGCCGTTGGTGCTCTCCGGGTCGGAGGACCAGAAGACGATCATGTCGGCTTCCTTCAGGCAGTCCTCGATACCACCGTAGCCCGACGGCACGCCAACGCGCATCGAGTTGCCGAAGTGATGCATCGCGCCCCAGTACCATCCCTCCCAGCTGTCAGGATTCGCAGCCACTCGCGTAAAACCAATCAGGTTCGCAAAGCGCGTGAGCGCGCTGAGGTAATAGCCAATATTGCCCCACTGGTGATGCGACGACATGGGAAACGTGATGGACCCCGGACCGTGCACGCACTTTTGCCGGTTGATTTCTTTCGCGACGATGTCCAGCGCCTCGTCCCAGCTGATCGTCACATAGCCGGACTTGCCGCGGTTTTGCGGGTTGCGCTCACCGTCAGGATCGAAGTCGACCCGCTTCATTGGATGCAGAATGCGCTTGTCCGAGTATACGAGCGACTTGATCGCTAACGCGTGCGGCGCGACGAGACCGCGCCGTGGCGGGGCGAAACGGCGCCCGCGCACCTCGATCTCCCAGCTCGGCGCATCCTTGCCGTCCAGATCGATTGGCGTCACCCGCACGATGCGCTCGTCCTTCACATAGACGAACAACGGTCCGCCGTTTGTGCAGGTGGTATAGCGGCGCGTGCCATCCCGCATCGGCGTGCCCATCGGCAGGCTGACCGTTTGCATCATGCTCAGCGTTTGCATGAGCCAGACCAGCAACTCGTCGTCGCCTTCCGTGACCACCTTGAAATTCTTCGCTGCGTGGATGATCTCCGCCTGATCCGGACTCGGCGAAAGGAACTTGAGCGCGGTCGTAGCGTCCTTGAAAAGCATGGACACGTCCGGCTGCGGATGGTACCGGGCGCGCGACCTGATTCGGCCGTTCCTGATCTCGATCGCGCGACCGAGGCTTCGATCCATCAACCCGATCCACGCGACCAGGTCGCGCTCCTTCAGGCGCTCACGATACTCGGGAAAGCGGCGTGCCGTCAGCTCGAGCACTTTGGGCAGTGCAAACAGAATCGATTTGAGCACCTGGCGTTTCATCGCTTCTCCCCAAAAAAAACATCGCTGTAACTTTCGACTTCTTTGTTGTGCATTGGAATCTCTTGACTGGATGTGCCCGTCTACCGTCAATCAGGCAAAGCAAAACGCCATTTGCTCGCGCTAGAACGTGTAGGCGATATTCAGGAAAACGTTGACGGGATTGATCCGGATCGTCGATCGCGAAACGACATGCGTGCCATTCGCCGTCGTCCCATCCAGCGTCAGATGAGTCTTTAGCGGGACGTAACCCACAGCCGCGCCAATGGACCAGTTCTTCGTGACGGCGTAGTTCGCGCCGATCTCGAACACCGGATTCCAGGATGAACTGAGCGATGCGTGCGCCGACCCGCCCGGCCCAAGGTTATCCGTCACAAATTGACTATTGGTCGTGCGAACCTGAGTGAACCACGTATAGTTCACGCCCAACCCGACGAAAGGACGGAATTTGGACTGGGCCTCGAACAGGTGGTATCGAACAACGATAGCGGGCGGTATGGGACGCGTCGACCCGAGCGTGCCATATTTCGCCAGCGTGCCGTCGCCAACGAGATTCACAGTCAGGGGGAGGCCAATGAGTGTGGCGACGCCGATGCGGTCGGTGACATAGTATTCGGTGGTGATTCCCATCGTATCTGTGGACGTCGCATGCGCACCGGTACCGGGTAGCTGCTGATTCACCGTCATTCCACCAACACTTTCCACAGTAAGCGGCGTTGCACTACTCTGCGGCGCGACGTGAAGCCACCCCGTGGCCAGCGTGAAGCTTCCAGCCGTCTGCGAATCTGCGTGATCTGCAAGCGCAGCCGAGCAGATACAAACCGTCATCCCGGCAGTGCGAATCTTTCTCCTGTAATTCCTCAACGTGTCTTCTCCTGTCTCGATGGATGATTTTTTTTGCACGGCTTTAACGATCCAGCACTCCGCTGCCGCATGTTTGCGTCGGACCCTTCACAGGCGGCGTGCGCATTGCAATCCGTACATTATTTATATTGTTCTACTAATTTAATCATTGTCACTTCCAGTGTCGCTGCATTGATCGAAACCTCGTTAGAGCGCGATCGCCTGAGCTGGCCCACCAACTACACGTCCGTTCCTCTTACGGGGCGTTGCCAGTGGTCCTCGAATGCGTGGCGGATCAGTGAACGCGCATCGCGGGCCGCTCACTGTCAGGCGGGAACACGCACCACGAACCATCCCCGTGCCTGAAGAAAAACAATCCCACGGGACCACTCTGCAAGAACAGTTCGATGTGTACGCAGATTCCCTGAGTCGATTGCAGGCGATTGAATCGCGTAACCTTAACCGGCGTCCCGGACGTCGGTCCCAGCCATTTGTGCACAAGTGAACGTAAGGTCCTTCCTGATGGCATACTCATCTTCTTCCCCAACCAACACCATTGCTCCAGCTGCTGCTAACGAATCGACATTGCGCGCGTGTCATCGGGGCACGTGCGCGTGAGTGAACGTCCCGTCGATCAGCGCCACATCACTGCTGGCCGCTGGGCGTCCGGTCGCCGCGGTACTCTCGCCGTTGCCTTGTGAAGTGGCCGCGACAACAAGCAAAAAGGCAAACGGAAAGCGTCCAAGCGTTGAACCCGCCAACTCTTTGAGTCCAGCGTCCAAAAGTTCGACCTGCACCGACACTCCGCGCGTGTTGTCTTCTACGATGCTCACGGTTGCATCCTTGACGCCAGCGTCTTCGAGCGCAGCGCGAAGCGCGTCCGCCGTCTCGCGTCGTTTCAGCGCTGGCTTGAAGATCTTGCCGACGCCCGTCAGCGGCATCGCATCGACGACCCGTATTCCCTTTGGAACCGCAGCACGCTCGCTGATCTCGTCACGCACGAAGGCGGCGAGATCGGCCTCCGTTACTGTCGCGCCTGGCTTTAGCTGGACGTAGGCGACCGGCAGCTCGCCAGCATGCATATCGGGACGCCCCACGGCGGCGGCTATCTGGACTGCCGGATGACGGTGAAGGGCTTCTTCGATCGCCGCAGGGTCGATGTTGTGGCCGCCCCGGATAATCAGCTCCTTCTTCCGGCCGGTGAGCCAGAAGTACCCGTCGGCATCACAGCGCCCGAGATCGCCGGTATTGAGCCAGCGCGCGCCGTCGCCGAGTTCTATCCAGATCGCCCTGTCCTGTTCGGGGCTGGAATAGCCAACAAACACATTCAGACCGGAGATCACCAGCTGGCCGACCTCGTCCTCAACGCAGTCCCGTACATAACGGCCATTTTCATCGACCACTACTGCCTTCATCGCCTGTCCAGGCAGACGCAGGCCTATCGAACCGGGCCTGTGCTCTCCTAGCGGTGGATTGGCGCTGCTCACGCACGTACCTTCGGTGAGGCCATAGCCTTCGAGGATACGTATGCCTGTACGCTCCTGAAACGTCCTGATCAGTTCTACCGGCATGGGCGCAGCGCCGCACAGGCCATACTCGAGGGAGCTGATGTCGTGCCCGTCGACCGGAACGTCCAGCAGTGAACCGTAGAGCGTCGGAACACCGCTGAAGAAGTTAATCCCGTAATGCTCGACTATTTCCCAGAAGCGCCTTACAACGCCCTCGCCCCGATAACCTTGCGGTGTGCCGAGAACGACGTGGGCGCCGCGTGAGAACGCCAGGAGGCCTGTCACCATCACGGCATTCACGTGAAAAAGCGGCAATCCGCAAAACATCGTTTTGCCCGGCCCAATGCTCTCGCCGAAGAACTGAGCCGCATTCCACGCATTGGCCACTTCATTTCCGTGCCGGCGCATCGCGATCTTCGGCAGTCCCGTGGTGCCGCCCGTGCAGAAACAGGACGAAACGTCCTCTGTGCTTATCCGACGCGAGTCATTGAGCGCGGCCCCGGACTCGCTGGCGATGGCGGCGCTGAATTCGCGGACCCGGATCTGCGCGGGGACCGCGCTACGCAGACCGCCCTCGCCATGCAGCCTTTCGATTTCGCGACGCTGCTGCGTTCGGGCTGCGACCCTTTCCCCGTGCATCCGGTCAGCGAGATTGACGAGCACCAGATCTCGCAAAGCCGGGACCCCGGCCAACGCCGATTGCACCCTTTGCCATAGGTCAACCCCGGGAAACGGCGCGAGCGTGACAAGCACGCTGGCGCCTGAGGCCTTGAGCAGCTCGCCGATGGCTTCGCTTTCAAGCAGTGGATTGATCGCGCAAACAATCCCGACTGCTTCGGCTCCCCAGATCACGAAGTGCGTTTCCGGCAGATTGGGCAGCACATAGGCGACGACGCTGTCCCGCTCCACGCCTAGTCGCGAAAGCATGTTTGCCGTGCGCGTGATATCGCGCACCAGCTCGCTGTAGGTCCAGTGCTCCGGGCTCGCATAGTCGTCCGCTGTTGCGAAGAAAGAAAGCGCAGGTGCCGAAGGATCGATGGCGGCGCCCCGGCAGATCATCTCGTAGGTATTCGACGGTCGATCCGCCAGATGCCCTTGCGCTTCGATCGCCAGCACATCGTCCAGGTTAGCGACGCCTTTCATGCTGCCTCTTCGACAACGACGTTATGCTGCACGCCCAGATTGATGGAGCGGTCACGGCTGACGATCCTTGCCTCCACGACGTCCCCTGGCTGCAGGTACTGCGGCCTGTCTTCCTGCATCTTCAGGAAGAGCCGCCATTTTTCCGCTTCAGGCAGTTGCGCCGCGGCGCGCTGCTTTTCGGGCGAAGGAATGCTCAATGCACAGCCAGAGGGCGTGCCTGTTGCGAGCAAGTCACCCGTGTGCAGGTCCTGTACGCTCGACAGCTCCGTCAGGGTCTCGGCCGGTCCATAGACGAGACCGTCGGTCGTGTCGTTCTGGCGGACGGTACCGTTCACCGTCAGCGTCAGCGCGAGCTCCTTCAACTTTGGAAAGTCGCCCTTCTCGAGCAGACAGAGGTAAGGTCCGACAGGGCCGAACGTCCGGAAACTTTTGCCCTTGTAGAACTGCATCTGCGGAATCTGGATATCGCGCGCGGAATAGTCGTTGACGATCACAGCGCCAGCAATGTATTCATGCAGGTTTTCGTCGGTGACCGTCTCGCGGGACGTGATGTCGCGCTTGAGCACGAGACCAAGCTCGATCTCATAGTCAAGAAACCGCACCGCGTTGGGTTTCACGACGTGCGAGTCGGCGGGAACGATGCAGCTCGTTGCCTTCGTGAAGATCATGTTGAACTTCTTCACATCCGGGTCCACGCCGGATTCGATCATGTGCTGGCGATAATTCGCGCCCTGGCAGATGAACTGCTGGTTGGCAGTCACGGGCGACAGCCACTGCACGTCCGATTCGGGAATCGTTGGTCCGTCCAGCACAAGCAGGCGTTCGACCGGGTTCGCCTCGATAAAGTCGGCGGTTGACCCGAACTCGCCCGGGACCGCTGTGATTGCGTTGTCAGCGACCACGCCCCACCGGGCGCGGCCTTCGTGCAGGTAATGCAAAACGTGAACTGCCATTTGTTGTCTCCGGCTTCTATGGAAAAGGACGGTTCAGGCGAAGAGCTTCGCCAGCGTGCGCAGTTTGCTGAGCGTCAGGTCAGGGCTACGGCGCAGGTTTCTGAAAAGCGCCACAACGCTCGCGGGCGTGAACCTGGGTTTCGTGAAACTGCGCGGCATCGACGGCCCCCACTGGGCCATCGCTTCGCGGCTCACGGCATGGATGCCCGTCGGTTCGTCGGACGTGAACAGGTCGCCGTCGCAGTAGTGTTCGTGCTTGTCGCCCCACGGGTCCTGCCAGTAGTCGAAGATCTGGCTGCCCAGGATATGCCGGCCGATGCCCCACGCGTGGCTCCACCCGTTCTCGCGCAGCACGCGCTGGCCCATACCGACCGCGTCCGCATCCACGAGTTCGTAGGCGCTGTGGCTGTAGGTCGCAACAAATCCTTGTGCCAGTGCGAGCGTGTGATGGTCCGCCGGCGTGTCGCCGAGATCGAGACGCATGAACGCGACAGCCGGCGAGCCGTCGGGCAGTACCTGCACGTCGCTCGGGATAAAACCGAAATGGCGCGTGTACCACGCACAGGTTTGCTGATAGTCGGCGAGTTCGAGCACGACGTGCCCCAGCCGGATGATCTCCGGTGCGCATCGAGGCGGACGCTGTGTACCGTTGATGCGAACCGTCGCGTCGACGGAATTGAACGGCAACGGCAGCCGGTGCGGCAACGCCGATGCGGCCGCCTGGCCCCAGATCGCATCGACACGAAAACCGGAAGGGTCAGTCAGTCGCACCACGTAGCCGCCGCCCGTCAGCGCAGACTGTTCGACCTCTGAAGCACCGGGCAGCGTCGCGAGCGCTTCGAGTTCACTCCTGGTCGCGACCTGCAAACCGAAGCCGACGAACGCCGCTTTCGACGCCTTGCGCACGACATAACAAAAATGCGAGGCGCCTGTACCACGTAGCAGCAGTAGCGCTTCGCCCCGCGATACGGTTTGAAGCCCAAAGTCATTGAGAAATCGTTCAGCTTCCCCAAGGTCTGGCCTGTCGAATATCAGATACGCCAGGGCGGTCGCTTTCGCCGTTGGATGGGGGTGGCGGGCCGGTTGTGCAGTAGTCAGTTTCATGGCGAAAGGTAATCAGGCGGTTGCGAAGGCTGATGCGGCTTCAAGCGCTGGCACACTCGCGCGCTGGCGTCCCGGCAAGCGAGGCTCTCGCGCAATCGGGTTCCCGACTGTATGGCGAAGATCTCTGGTAATTGCGCGGACGCGCCGTAAGCCTCCCACGCCACACCCTGCGATGCGGTGCGTGCTCGCCGCCTCCCTCGCCCGCTCATAAGTCGGCGCGATATCGATAGCGGGTCCCAATACCCGGACGGGCGGATGAATAGCCTGATGCCGGCCAAACGGCCTGACACCGTGTCTGGTTGCTGTCTCCACAGTCACTCCATGTGTTTTAGTTTGACCGGCCCTCGGTGCCGTTTATGACATTAAACTCATCGCTGATAGTTTTGTCAATATAGACGTTCGAATCTATACTGCGGATACGCCCAGATCCGGATTCATCATGTTAAAGACGACAAATCGCCCGACAACAAAGCGTTCCTCGCGTGCAGCGCCGGTCGTTCCGGCTCCCGCGGCTCCCGTCATCGAAGAACGGGAGCCGCGTGGTGCGCGCCGAAAGCGTGAGACGCGGGCCCGGCTGCTTGACGCTGCCCTCAGGCTAATGGCGGAGAAAGGCATGGAGGGCGTGGCGATCAATGAAATTACCGAGGCCGCCGACGTCGGCTTTGGCTCGTTCTACAACCACTTCGAATCGAAGGAAGCGATCTACGCGACCCTCGTCGATAACGTGTTTGAAGAATTCGCGGACATGCTCGATCGGCTCGCGAGCGGCATTACCGACCCTGCGGAGGTGGTCGCCGTCTCTGTGCGCCACACGGTCCTACGTGCGCGGCACGATCCGGTGTGGGGGCGTTTCCTGATACGCGAAGGGTTTTCTGCGCGCGCCATGACCCGCGGGCTGGGCCAGCGGCTCATGCGCGACATCGGCAACGGCATTGCTGCGAAACGTTTCGTCGTTGCCGACCCGTTTATCGGCTTTCTTGCAGTGGGCGGCACGGTCCTGAGCGCGATCGCCGCCGAACTGAACTTCGTCGCGCCAAGCGCGACCGCGGCGGATGTGCTCAAAGAACTCGGCTTTAGCGGCGAGCACTTCCCGGAGCGCACGGCAGCAATGTTGCTGCAAACGCTTGGGCTAAAGCGCGCTGAGGCGGAAAAGATTGCAGCGCGGCCACTGCCCGTCGTCGAGGAAACCGTCGAGGAAAATTGAGGACCGTGAAACGAGCAGTTCTGTTGGCCGCGCTGGCCGCATCGACCATGTGATTGTCGCGTTCTTTCATGGCGTCCGAGCCAGGCGTGCGGCTGATTGTCATCTGAAGACGTCGTGGCATTCTCGCCACGGGGCACTCGCGTCGTGCCCGCTTGCCCAATCGTCCGCCAGCGCAAGAACGCTCACGATCAGTTCCTGGCCCTCGCGGTTTCATCGCGAAGCGCTCGACAACCGTCCATACAAACGAGCGTGTTCGCCTATCGAGAGAGTGACGCAATCGCGCGCCACTGGCCACGGGCAACCGACTCATTCCTCAGGGCGCGCAACCGCCCTGTCCGTGACTGTCTCAACCCCGTCTGTCGCTTGCGGGCAAGACAACATCCTGTTCCGCGCTTTGCCCGAGGCCCCAGCCGGCCTCAAAGGACTATCCGTGGCGCTCGCGGCCAAGGCGCGTACGACCTTGGCTATTTGTGCAGCGACTATCCTTATAGCCCGACGATGGCCATCTACGACCGCCTGATATCCGTCCGGAACGGCCTCGCTCACTACACTGTGGCAAGTCAATGTCTCGCCGTCCGCCAACGTGCGTACATCCCATACGACGTCAATCAGCGTATGTGAACCGGGCCACGATTCGAAGCGTTGAACATCGACGGCAACCTGATAGACAGGAACGTCCCCGTTGCGGGCG
The DNA here is from genome assembly GCA_001319865.1 of Burkholderia sp. E7m39. GTDB lineage: Bacteria > Pseudomonadota > Gammaproteobacteria > Burkholderiales > Burkholderiaceae > Paraburkholderia > Paraburkholderia bengalensis. Next base: position 17,979 of record BBSL01000266.1, read on the forward strand.
ACGGTCTTCGCACCGGCCGCGCCGGCTTGGTGGCTCAAGCCGGCAATCAGCGCATAGCGAATTTCGTCCGGCAGCGACGACGCCCACCGGTCGTCCTCGCGTACCTCGACCTGTGCTGCATTGACCTGTACCACAAGCTGGCTTCTTGCCACGGCGGCCGGCACCTTTACCGGACGCACGTCGATGCGAAATGATGGACCCGCAGTACTGCCCGTCATCGTCGGCCCGGCTTCGATGCCGAGCGTGTAAAAGCGCGTCGGCGGCGAAGCACATGCCGTCAGGATGGCCAGACCAATGACGGTCACGGTCGGCACCATCGTGCGCCATGAAGGGGTTTGCCTCATGGCCTGTCTCCTTTCTTGCCAAACAGCAGCGCCTGGGGATGACGCTCCAGGTAATCAGCGAGCGTATTGAGGGACTGCAACGTTCGCGTCAATTCCTGCATGGCATCCTGGATATCGGACTGCATGGGCGCCGTCTGACGCAATGTCGATTCCGCAGTGCTGAACGTCTTTTGCGCGGCAGCGAGCGTATCGCGTGCTTGTGGTACGACTTCGGTGTCCATATGCCCGAACAGCCTGTTGGCGTTTTCCAGTGCGCCATTCAGATTGGCACCGATGCGATCGAATGGAACCTGGTTCAGTTTCCGCGCGATGTCCGCTATCTGTACCTGGAGTTCGTCGAGTGTATTTGGCACGGTCGGCAGTTCGATCGGGTTGCCGTGCACATCGACGGTCGCCCGCGGCGCTTTCGGGAACATGTCGAGCGCGACATACAACTGGCCCGTCAGCAGGTTGCCGGTCCGCAACTGCCCGCGCAGCCCTTCCATCACCAGGTGTTGCAGCAGTTCGTGTCCACCCGGCGTGTCCGGCGCCGGTAGCGCCTCGCTCGAGCGGCGGCTGAGCCTGTCGGGATAGAGCGCCATCGATACCTTCATGCTGAAGCTCTTCTGCTTCTCGTTGTATTCGATCCCGATGTCGGTCACCTGCCCGAGCGCAATCCCGCGTAGGTCGACGGGTGCGCCCACGGACAGTCCACGCAACGACTGGTTGAATCGCATGACCACATTGAGCGGCGGGCCGTCGGGCTCGCGCATGGCGTCCGGTTCGTCCGCGGCCAGACGAAAGACCGCCTTGTCCGCTGCCGGTTGTCCCGTTTCCTGCCCCACCGGAGACTGGAAGGCAAGGCCGCCGACAACCACGGTCGCGAGAGATTGCGTATTGAGCTTGAGGCCGTTGGAATCAAGACGCAGATCGACGCCGCTCGCATGCCACCACCGCGTGTTGGCCCCGACGTACTGGTCGAACGGCGCATTAACGAAAACATTCACGATCACACCCGCGCCGCGCGGTTCGAGCGAGTAGCCGACCACCTGGCCTACCTGGACGCGATGGTAGAAGATCGGCGCGCCGATATCGATCGAGCCCAGAGATTCGCCGCGTAGCGTGTACTGATGTCCCGGCTGTCCCGTCGTGACAATGGGCGGATTCTCAAGACCGGGAAACGCCGTCTGCCTTTCGGTCGAACGACCGATATCCACGCCGATGTAGGCACCCGAGAGCAACGTACCGAGGCCGGAGATACCGTTGGCGCCTACGCGCGGGCGCACCACCCAGAACCGCGTGCCTTGCGTCGCAAACTTTTCGGCGTCCTTGCTCAACTGGATGCTCACGATGACGCGCCGCAGATCGCCGGACAGCTTGACGGCCTGCACCGAGCCGATCTCGACGTCCTTGTACTTGACCTTTGTCTTGCCTGCCTCCATGCCGTCAGCGCTACTAAATGTGACGGTTACGACGGGTCCCTTATCGGCAACGGATCGGGCCACCAGCGCCACCCCGATCAACGCGGAGATCAGCGGCACCAGCCAGATCAGGGATGGCAGCCAACGTTTGCGCGGCTTGAGTTCAGGACTGGAAAGATTGGAAAGATGCATTCTTTAAAAATCTGTTTTCGGAATTTCCGGTGTGTGGTCGGAGAGGAAGTGCCCAACGCTTTATCGTGTGGGGCGGGTACGCTGACCTGCGTTGTCCCAGATGAGACGCGGATCGAACTGATGCGACGCGAGCATGGTGAGAATCACCACCGCTCCAAAAGCGAGCGCGGCGGGGCCCGCAGTGATCACGGCAAAGGAACCGAAGTGCACCAGCGTGACCGTCAGCGCGACGACGAAGACATCAAGCATCGACCATCGGCCAATACGTTCGACTATCCGGTACAGACCTGCCCTTTCGCGCGCCGCGCAGCCGGAACCCTGGCGGACTGTTGCCGTGAGAAGCGTGAGAGCAACCAGCTTGAGCATCGGCACGAGAACGCTGGCGACAAAAACGACGACGGCGAGCGGCCAGTCTCCCGATGACCAGAAGTACGCGACGCCGCCCAGAATCGTGTCGTCCTCCGCGCGGCCCAGCGTCGAGGCGTGCATGATGGGCAGCAGATTCGCCGGGATATAGGCGAGCGCGGCGGCAAGAAGCAGACTGACGGTTCGCGTCAGGCTCTCCGGGCGCCGTTCATGCAGAACTTGCTGGCACCGCGCGCAGCGCTGGTGCGCCTGACATTCGCTACGCGTCTGAACGAGTCCGCACGCATGACAGCCGATGAGTCCGGCGCGTTGCGCCGTGATCGCAGGCGACGAACCAGCTTTGCACGCTCGCAATGGCCGCGTGAAGTGCCTACGGCCCGCACTCACTTCCGACCAGCGAACGCCGCCCCTTCGTGAAGTCCCGATCTCATCGCGAACGACCCATAGCCCGCTCGGGTCAAACAGGGCGACCACGCCCAGCATGATGGTGAGCACACCCAGTGCAACCAGCCCGGGCCCCGGGATGACCTCCGCCATGCTGACCATCTTCACGATCGTCACCAGCACGCCGAGCATGAGTACCTCGACCATGCCCCAGGGCCGCACCAGCTGCACGAGGCGCAACATTGCATCGAACCGGGGCGGCCGCTTGCCTGCGCAAAGCGGCGCCAGCAGATAGAGCAAGGCCAGCAGTTCGATCAGCGGAAAAAGGATCGACGAGCAGAACACCATGGCCGCGACGGCACGCATGTCGCCCGACCATAACGAGCGCACGGCGCCAAACAGCGTCGCCTCGGACGTCATGCCGTTCGCGCGCAGTTCGATCACGGGGAAGCTCTGAGCAATGCAAAAAGTGATGAGCGCGGCAAGCGTGACGGCGCAGATCCAGTCGAGCGGCAACCCGGCACCCGGTAGCGTCGGCAGGCTCGCACCGCAGCGTGAACAACTAGCGCGTCGCCCCCTGACACTGGAAGGCTTGCGAAACAGCAGGTCGCATTCGTGGCAGACAATCAGTTTGTGATATTCCATTCGGATGAAGCTGAATTCCGGGCGCCATTCACACTTGCCCAACGGCTGCATTACGCGTTGCGGTGCGCGAGGTTTGTGGATGCTTCCATCAGGCGGCTATCGGATCGTTGAAGTTAAGCACCGCTGAGCGGAGAAGGGGTCCGGACTCGGCCGGATTCCCAACGCGATGTTCGCGAGGCCCGGTCATTGTCTTGACGCGGTAGTCTGCTGGTCCGTCGGCAGTTCTCCCATCGCCTGGAACAACGCCGCCGTATCACTCATGCGCTGGCCCGCTGCGCGTACAGCGCCGATCTGCGCATTCAGATACCGCGACTCGCTGGCATGCGTGGCAGCCGAAGGCAGCGAGCCCATCCGGTTCCGCGACGCCGTATCGTCGAATGCCGCGCGCGCGGCGTTTGCGGCCACTTCCGTCGAAGCAAACGCCTGCGCGTCGTTATCCAGCGCGGCAAGCGAATTCGCGACATCCTGGAATGCGGAGAGCACCGTCGACTTGTAGTGCAGCACGGCGGCGTCGTAGGCATCGATCGATGCCCGGCGCTGCGCAAACAGCGCGCCACCGTGGAAGATCGGCTGCGACAGACCCGCACCGATCGCCCACAGCCCGCCCGCGCCCGAGAGCACCGCCGGCCAGCTAAAGCCGCCGCGACCCATCGAGCCCGTCAGCGACAGGCTCGGAAAGAGTTGCGCCGTGGCCGCGCCGACGTCGGCGGCGGCAGCCTTGACGGCGGCGTCGGCGGCCTGGATATCCGGACGCGAGCGCAGCAGGTCTGACGGCACGGCGACGGGCACGTGCTCCGGCAGAGACAGGCTGTCGAGATCCCGCACGCCAGGGGCGTTGTCCGGCGTGCGTCCCATCAGCACGGCCAGCGTGTGGATTGCCAGCGCGCGCTGCTGGCGAAGCGCCGGCAACGTCGCCGCAATGGCAGCCGCGTCCTGTTTCGACGTGAGCGCCTGTGCGCGCGACACCGAGCCCAGCGCGTAGCGCTGCTGGTCCTCGTTCGCAGCATCGTTCGACACGGCAACGAGCCGTTCGGTGAGCGCAATCTGACGATCGAGCGCCGCTACATTGATCGCACTCGCTACGATGTTCGCGGCGAGCGCACGCCGTGACGCCTCGAGCTCGAACGCCTGCACATTCACGCGCGCCGCACTCGCCGAATTCATGTAACGCGTCTGGCCGAACAGGTCGAATGTGTAGTGCGCGAGCAGCTGTCCGGCAAAGAAGTTGTATTGCACCTGCTCGGGGCCGAGCCCCGGGACCACGGGTGAACGCGCGCGCTCGACCTGCACGGCGCCATCAATGGACGGCAGCGTCGATGCGCCGACCTGGGCGCGCAGTTCCTCCTGTGCCGCTGCAAGCGCGCGCTGCGTCGCCGCGAGCGTCGGGCTGTTGCGCAGGCCTTCCTCGACTAGCGCATCGAGCGCTGGGGAGCGGTACAACCGCCACCATTGGGTAACGCCAGTCGCGCCGACATCGAACGACTGCGCAATACCGCCCGCGGCCACCGTCTTCGACACTTGCGGCTGGGCGCCGTAATGCTCAGGCGACGGCATCGCGGGCGGCTCGCCGCTGGGTCCGAACGAGCAGGCGGTGACGGCGAGTGCCGCGACCACAGCGACCACGGATGTCTTGTACGTAAAACTCATGATCAAACCTCCGTATGCTCGACGACGACCTGTTGCGTGCCGCGCTCATCGCGACGGACCCTGAAGCAGGCCGCGTAGAGTGCTGGCAGGAAGAAAACCGTCAGCATCGTTGCGATCGTGATGCCGCCCATCAGCGCCGTCGCCATCGGCCCGAAGAAGCCGGAGCGAAGCAGCGGGATCAGGGCAAGGACGGCTGCAGCAGCCGTCAGCATGATCGGCCTGAAGCGCCGCACCGTTGCGCCGATGATCGCGTCAAAGCGCGCGTGCCCCGCTGCGATGTCCTGGTCGATCTGATCGACCAGAATCACGGAGTTGCGCATGATGATGCCGAACATCGCGATCACGCCAAGCAAGGCGACGAAGCCAAACGGCTTGCCAAACAGCAGCAGCGCAGCCACTACGCCGATGAGTCCCAGCGGCGCAGTCAGCACGACGATGAACGTGCGCGCAAAGTTCTTCAGCTGAATCATCAGCAGCGTCAGCACCGCGATGATCATCAACGGCATTTCCGCATTGATCGAAGTCTGGCCCTTGACGCTCTCTTCCACAGCTCCGCCCACGTCGATCCGGTAACCGACGGGCAGCTTTGCGCGCACGGTGGCGAGCGCCTGATCGATGTCGCGCGTGACGTCGATGCCCTGCGCGTCACCACGCACGTCGGCCTGCACCGTGATGGTCGGCTGGCGATCGCGCTCCCAGATCACGCCGTACTCGAGCGTATCGCGCACATGTCCGAGCGAGCCGAGCGGAACTGGTCCATTGGGTGTCGGAATCGCCAGGCTCGTGAGCTTCGCCGGATCGACGCGTTCGCTGTTCGGCGCACGCAGATCGACGTTGATCAGCTTGTCGCGCTCGCGGTACTGCGTGACCGTGTAACCGGAAAGCGTCATCGCGAGAAAGCTGGACACGTCCTCCGATGTAACGCCAAGCTGGCGCGCCCTGTTCTGGTCGATCTCGAACGAGATGGAGCGTTCGGCCGGCTCGTCCCAGTCGAACTGGACGTTGCGCGTGCGCGAGTCGGCGCGGGTCTTATCGGCGACCGTTTCCGCGATCGAGCGCACTGTCGCGATATCGTCGCCGCTCACGCGAAACTTGATAGGAAAGCCGACGGGCGGACCGTTTTCGAGTCGCGCGACGCGTGTGCGCACGCCAGAGAAGTCCTTCTCCAGTTTCGCGTCGAGCCAGTGCATCAGTTCCTCGCGAGTCTCCACGTCCTTGGCCGTAATCACGAACTGCGCGAAATTGGGCTGCTGAAGCTGCTGGTCGAGCGGGAGATAGAAGCGTGGCGCGCCCGTTCCGACGAAGTCGACGAAGTGGTCGATCCCGGGCTTGCCCTCCAGGACCTTCTCGAGGCGCTTTGATTCACGCAGCGTCGCCTCGAACGAAGCGCCTTCCGGCAGCCTGAGGTCGACGAGCAGTTCCGGCCGCTCGGAGTTCGGAAAGAACTGCTGCGGCACCCGCGTGAAGGCGCCCATCGCGATGACGAAGAGCACGGCGGTGACTCCGAGCACGACCCAGCGCCGGTCGATACACGCGGCGACCCAGCCCGACAGGCGCTTGTAGAAGCCCGTGTCGTAGACATCATGTTCATGGCCGTGGCCGCCACTCGCATGGCCCTTGCGCTCGGGAAGCAGGTGAAAGCCCAGCAACGGCACGAGCACGACGGCGGCGAACCATGAGACGACGAGCGAAATGGCCGATACCTCGAAGATCGAACGTGTGTACTCACCCGTGCTCGATTTCGCGAGCGCGATAGGCAGGAAGCCCGAAACAGTCACCAGCGTACCTGTCAGCATCGGGAATGCCGTGCTCGTGTAGGCAAAGGCCGCGGCGCGCATGCGGCTCCAGCCCTGCTCGAGCTTCACGGCCATCATTTCGACGGCGATGATCGCGTCGTCGACCAGCAGCCCCAACGCGAGCACGAGCGTGCCAAGCGACACCTTGTCCAGCCCGATGCCGAACAGATGCATGCACAGCGCCGTCACGGCCAGCACGATCGGAATCGTGATGACGACCACCATGCCGGTACGCAGGCCGAGCGAAACGAGGCTGACCACCAGCACGATCGCCACTGCCTCGCCAACAGCCTCGACAAAGTCGTCTACGGAATGCTTCACCGCATGGGGCATGCTGGCGACGGCAGCGAGCTTGAGGCCGGCCGGCAGACTTGCCTGCAGTTCAGCCGTCCTTGCATCGAGTGCCTTGCCGAGATCGATGACGTCACCGCCCTTTTGCATCGTCACACCGATGCCGAGCACCGCCTGGCCGCCCACGCGCATCTGCGTGACGGGCGGATCGTCATAGCCGCGTTTGATCGTTGCGATGTCGCCGAGGCGGAACGTACGCCGGTTGACGGTGACCAGCATGTCCGCGAGCGCCTGTTCGTCCTTGAACGCACCGCTTGGCCGCACGAACACGCGGTCGTCCGCCGTCGTGATGGTGCCGACGGGCGCGACGGCGTTCTGCGCGTCGATGGCCTGCGCGAGCTGCTGCGGCGTGATGGACAGACGCGTCAGCTGCGCATTCGAAATCTCGACAAAGATGTGCTGGTCAGGATCGCCGAAGTAGTCGACCTTCGCCACGCCAGGCACGCGCAGCAGGACCGTGCGCAGCTTGTCCGCATAGTCGTGCAGTTGCGCGGGCGTATAGCCGTCGCCTTCGAGCGCGTAGATGTTCGTGTAAACGTCGCCGAATTCGTCGTTGAAGAGTGGCCCCACCGCGCCTTTCGGCAGCGCTGCCCGGATGTCGCCCACCTTCTTGCGCACCTGGTACCAGGTCTCGGGCACATCGCGTACGGGCGCCGAGTCCTTCATCGCGAAGAAGATCATCGACTCGCCGGGGCGCGAGTAGCTCTTGATGTTGTCCACATAGGGTGCCGCCTGCAACTGGCGGCCGAGCCGGTCCGTGATCTGCTCCTGCACTTCGCGGGCGGTTGCGCCCGGCCAGTACGTCTTGATGACCATCGTCCGGAAGGTGAATGGCGGATCTTCCGACTGCGCCAGTTGCGTATAGCCGATGACGCCGAAGAGCGTAGCCAGCCCGATCAGAAAGATCACAAGTTGCTGGTGCCGCAGTGCCCAGGCAGAGAGATTGAAACCGGTTCCGCCAGCAGCTGCTTTATCGAAATTATCCAGGGGTGCGCCGTCCCGCGCGTTTTCATGGTCGCGCGCGTTCATGTCGGGGAATCCTCTGAATGCAGTGGAGGCACCACTTGCACATGTTGCCCTGAGCTCACGGCATGCACGCCTTGCAGGACGACACGCTCGCCATCATGCAGGCCCGAGCCGAGAGATACCGTGCGCTCGTCGTATCGCTGGATCGTGACCGGACGGAGCTCGAGGGTGTCGCTACCGTTTCGAACCACCCACACGGCAGGCTTTTCGCCCTGATGAAAGAGCGCTGTCACGGGTACCGTAAAGGCCTCGCCTGCGGCGCCATCGGCTGCGACATCAAAGGCGACGTTGGCCGTCATGCCAAGACGCACTTCGGGACTCGGTGCGGCTAGCGTCAGCTTCACCCGCCAGGTGCGGCTTTCAGGGTCGGCCGCTGCCGACACTTCACGCACCCGGGCTTCGAGGATCTTGCCGGGCAGTGCGGGCAAGGTGACGCGCGCCTTGCTGCCGACCGTGAGCGAGTTCACCGTTCGTTCAGGCGCGTCGCAGACGATATCGACGTCCCCCGTCCAGTCGAGGTGATAGACCGCCTGCGTGGCCTGCACGTTCTGTCCGGTATCCACATCTTCCGATGTGATCACGCCGTCATGGTCCGCCGTGAGCGTCGCATAACGCAGGTGGTCCGACGCCAGCGCCATCTGCGCGAGCGCCGACGTGCGCTGCGCAACAGCATTCGCGTAAGCGTCCTGCGTCTGTTCGAGTTGCGAAGCGGCGATCAGGTTCGCTCGCGACTGAGCCTCATCGCGATCGAGCTGCTGCTTCGCGAAAACAAGGCGATGCTCGGCGGCGTCGAGTTGCGCGCGGGCATTGACAAGGTTGTTCTGGAGATCGGTTGGGTCCAGCAGTGCAACGGTCTGCCCCGCCTTGACGGTATCGCCAATGCGCACGCGCCGCTCGATGACTTTGCCTCCCACACGAAACGACAAAGGCGTGGAGTAGCGGGCCTGCACCTGGGCAGGCAACGAGGTACCCGCGACGCGCCCATCCGGACGAACCGCACGCGCCACAACGGGCTTGGCCTGCGGCACGACAGCTTCTCGCTGGTGGCAGGCGCACACAAGGACCGCACTGCACGCCGCGACGACGACGGGGACCCGGTGCGTCGACAGGGAGAGGAACGATAAGAGGGAGCGCGAGAGCTTCGGCGCGACAGGACCGGAATGTTTCACGATGTTCACAAGGCAGGTGATGAATCCAGATAGAAAGGCACGGTGTCTGCGGATCGAGGCACGGTGTCTGCCAGCCCGTCCAGGACGTCTTCGCCGGATTCACCTTCCCCTTCGTGTCATGCCGGGGGTTCCCTGCTTCCGCTGCATCCGGCGCACGGATGACATTAAACCCATTACTGATTATATTGTCAATCATGACATTTAAATCTACAATCTGAAGAATCAGAGAACGGAGGCAACATGCCAGATGCCCCTCATCCGCGCGCAGGTCGCAGGCAAACCGTCAAGGCGCCAATCGAGGGCCGTAAGCCCGTGGCAGGACAATCGCCCAGGCTAGCCCGACGCAGGGCCGAGACACGCGTCCGCCTGCTCAATGCCGCATTCGAGCTCGTTGCCGAGAAAGGAATGGACGGCGTCACCATCAACGAGATTACGGACGCCGCCGACGTGGGATTCGGGTCGTTCTACAACCACTTCGATTCGAAGGAAGGGATCTTCGCCGCGCTGGTTGACTGGCTTTTCGAGGAGTTCGCCGATACGCTTGATCAGGTCGCCAGTGGACTGGCCGATCCCGCGGAAGTCATCGCTGTTTGCGTGCGCCATACACTCTTGCGCGCCTGCCGCGAGCCGGTCTGTGGGCAACTACTGATACGTGAAGGACTGTCTGCGCGTGTGCTCAGCACGGGTCTTGGTCAGAGGCTGCTGCGAGATGCGGAAAGAGGCATGGCCGAGAAGCGCTTTGTGATTGCGGATGAATTGATGTGCGTTATCTCGGTGATTGGCACTGTACTCGCGGGCATCGCTGCTGAACTTGATCTCTCAATGTCGTCCAGGCGGGCAGTTTCCAGCCGGAAGACTCTCCCCTCCAGGGCGGAAAAATTCGCCGAAAGTACGGCGGCCATCGTCTTGCAGGCCTTCGGTCTCGCACGCCTTGAGGCGGAAAAGGTCGCCCGCCGTCCGCTGCCTGAAGTCCCACAGGATGAGCCCGCCTGAAATGGCTTGACGCCGTCCCCGCGCGACGGAAGACGGAGGACGGGTTGACTGCGACGCGTATATGCCGTCCCCCTCGTGCGCAGCTCGGACGGCAATGGGTCCTCTCATGAGGATCGTCCAAAGAGCGCATTACTCAAAGATCCGCAGCGCCGCCTCTTCTGGTAGCCCGATGCACGGCGGGCGCTGCGCAATGCGTCATCACGCCTGGTAAAGCGAACTCCTGAGATATCGGTGACGCAGTTCGCGCAACGCCAAAGCAAAGACGGCACTGGCAGGCAGCGCAAGCAGGACGCCAAAGAAACCAAACAATTTGCCAAACGCCAGCAACGCGAAGATCACCGCGAGCGGATGCAGGCCGATACGCTCACCAACTAGCCGGGGCGTGAGAAAAACGCTCTCAAGAACCTGCCCGGTTGCATACACGACGATCACCGCGCCAATACCGCACCAGTCCCCGAACTGCAGGCCCGCAGCGAGTAGCGCCAACGCCAGCGCTGTTGCGAATCCGATATACGGAATGAAAACGGCAAGCGCGGTCAGCAGGCCGACGGGTAGCGCGATCTCCAGTCCAGCGAGCGCCAGCGCGGCGGGATAAAACACGGAGAGGATCGCGGCGACGAGCACCTGACCGCGCAGATACTGCGACATCATGTGATCGATTTCCGCAGCGAAGTCGCGCGTTCTGGTCAGCCAGCGACGCGGCACAAAGCTCTCCATGCGCTCGAACGCTTCATGCCTGTCATAAAGCAGATAGAAAAGCACGAGCGGCACCAGCACCAGATTCCCCACGAGCCTGACCATCATGTCGCCGCTTCTGCACAGGTACTGCCAGAGGGCGCTAGCAGCGCTGTGCTCGTCGGCTATCAGGTGCGCTGCCAGCGCCTCGCGCACATTCGTCATATCGAGCGAGTAGCTGAGCCCCAGGTAAGCTAGCCGCGGCCTGAGCGCGGCGTCAAGCCGGGCCGCGAACGACGGAAGCTGCCTCGTGAGCAAAGGCCCTTCCTTCTGGATCACCAGAAGCCCAAGCAAGATGAGCGACGCAGCAAGCAGCGCCAGGAGAGCAATCATCAAAAGCGCGGCCAGACCTCTGGGCACGCGGTGACGCACCAGCCACTCGACGCCCGGCTGCAAGACATACGCGACGGTTGCACCCAGGAGAAACGGTGTGAGAACGGGACGCAAGCTCCACAGGAGAAACGCCGCCAACAAGGCGACAGCTCCCCAGAAGAGCGATTGACGATGGTAGGCAGTCATAGGTGCACGGCTTCTGGCGTTCGGGTATATCCGGTTGTGCGCTCGCAAGCGGCGTCAATCTTGGCTTCACCGTGCGTGCTGTTTTCCATGCGCCATTTGATGGAGCGCTGGCGTAACGATTGCAGCGATGTGGCCGACGCATAGGTGGAGGCGGTATCAGCGCTGGCGGCGTCATGAGTATGACGCCCGGTAAACGCGTCGGAGACTTATAATAATGATGATACTATCACTATTGCTGAATATGTCAATTTACAGAAACCAGCCACGCATCTCTATATCTCGGCAAGACCCCGATCGATGGGGTGCCAGGCACGCCGACACCGGTGCTCGCCGCATGGGCCTGGACCATTGCCAGCGCGAGCAGCGAAGTGAATCATCTCGTCATGCTCCAGGATCCAACTCAACCTATCGCATCCGTTGCAAGACGGCCAGTCGGTCGTGTGCGTCAATGGATGCGCATGCTCGTTCGCGAAATCAGGCGCTCCAGTTGCAGTAGCGCGTCGCCCAACAGGTCAATAGCACTGTTACGCGAGGGAACTTGCCCGTCCTAAGCCGGGGGTGTGCTCTATCTCCTGACGGGATGACACAGTATCTTGCTCTGCCCGCCTTCCGGCCCCTCTTGGGTCCGGGAAGACTCACTCGTCCCTAACACCAAGTTTTGCCGGCACGTGTTTGCGAATGTCGGCGAAGCGCAGGGCAGTTGCCGCACATCGATAGATCGGCGACAGTCGGCTTTGGCCGATCAGCGGTCCATCATCCATGTCTTTGAACTGCGCTTTCCATCGCGGGCTATACCATCGCTCGGAGTATTAGCAAATCATTCGCGTTCCTTGGCCTGGAGTCGTAACCTCGCGGCTTCTATTGACTAATGCAGTTTCGCCTGTAACTGCTCGCGTGGCGGCAGCACCGTCAGATACTCCGCAACATGGATACCACTTTTGTCGAGTTCAAGCAGCTCGATCTGCTCCTGCTTCTTGTCTGCGCACAGGATGATGCCCAGCGGTGGTTCCTCGTCTGGTTCCTGCTCATGCTTCGAGAGCCAGCGCAAGTACAGCTCCATTTTGACTTTTGTATTCAGCCTTGAACGCGCCAAGCTTGAGCTCGATTGCAACAAGCCTTCGGCTTGCGGTTGTAGAAGAGAAGATCGATGTAAAAATCGTCCTGATCAATCAGCAAGCGTTTTTGACGGGCCACAAACGTGAAGCCCGCACCGAGCTCGAGAAGAAACTGCTCCATCCCGCGCAGAATGGCATCCTCCAGATCTTTTTCGAGGTAGTGATCGTTGAGACCAAGAAAATCCAGCACATACGGGTCCTTCAGCAACGTGGCAGGAGACACCCGTCGCCGTCTCTTAGCATCGTGAGGTCCCGCCTGATAGCGTCTTCGGCCTTCCGCGAGATCGCACTGCGCTCAAAGAGCATCGAGTCGATGCGTTCCTGTAGCTGTCGCGTGGACCAGCGTTCAACACGGGCAAGTTCGATATAAAAATCGCGCTTGGCCGGGTCGTCGATATCGATCAGCGTCTTCAGGTGTGTCCGGCTCAATTCTCTCCGCACCGCGGAGACAC
>BBSL01000267.1 GCA_001319865.1 Burkholderia sp. E7m39
CGGTAACAACGGCGTTAACTTTCGGATCGACAGCGTCGATGCGGTCAAGGTGCGCCTGGACAACTTCCACCGGCGAGACTTCGCGCGTGCGGATGAGTTCAGCGAGACGGGTAGCGTCGAGATAGAACAGTTCCGAGGTCATGATTGTTCCGTTGCAAGTTGCGAGTGATCGAAGTGTGCAGCCTACCGAACATTAGTTAGGTTACATGGGCCAGAAAAATGCCGCTATTCACGCGACACCAAGGTATCTACCTAACGTTTGTTAGGGATGACTTTAAGCGGTACAATGCGTCGGGTCAACCATTTTTTTACGAAGGCTGTGATGACTGATGAGGCCATCGCCCGCTCAGGGGACCGGATCCTCGCGGCTGCGACAAGAATGGCGCAGGCGCACGGGTACACCGGGCTCAACATTCGAGAACTCGCGCAGGAGGTCGGCATTAAAGCGGCCAGCATCTACCATCATTTCGCGAGCAAAGCGGACCTCGCGGCGGCGGTCGCGCGACGATACTACGAAGACGCGGCCGTTGCCCTAGAAGAACTCTCAGCGTCGTCAAGCGATCCGCTCGTCAGTTTGCGTCGTTACCCGGAGACGTTTCGCCGGTCCCTAGAGTGTGACAACCGCATGTGCTTAAGCAGCTTTATGGCCGCGGAATATGACGATCTGCCTGAAGCAGTCAAAAAGGAAGTGCAGACTTTTGCTGACGTCAACGTGGCCTGGCTCCGTAAGTCTTTGGAAGCGTCGGGCGTCGTCACTGCCGAGGGGAGCCAAGAGCGCGCGTGCGCTATCTACGCCGCAGTGGCCGGCGCTCAACTGATGGCGCGCGGCCGCGCAGACATCGCCTTGTTCGACACCTTGATGAGCAGTTACAGGGCGGTCGGATTGTTGCCCGGATAGGAGGTGCTCTGAACTTCGCGACGAGTGCGATCAACCTCCACACGCAACGTTCTAAGGCCGAAGCCGTCATTGATAGCCTCGACTACCGAATCGCTGAGGTTGCGTGAAGTTGCCAACTGCTGCGCGACGTGATCGGCCGGCCACTTTGCCGTTTGCTTCCGCGCGGCAATGGCCGCTTCTTCAAGTGCTACCGTCGCTCGACTGTCTTCACGAGTGGCTGCCTGTATGACCGAAGATGGCCGACCGGTGCCACACGACCGGGCGCGGCGATCGCCTCGGGCGCCGCCCCAAGCAAAAGGCATAAAGCGACCCATCGCTGCCGTACGATGTCTACGGCCGTCGACGGCGGCTTTTGAGCGGGAGCCGCCCGTCGGAAGGGTTGCTGAAGGCAGACTAACAGCACCGCTACTGCAACCCTGTTCGGCCCGATCCGCTCCTTATTGCCGTAGGAAGTCCAGCAGCATCTGATTGAATCGCTCTGCATGCTCCCACTGCGCCCAGTGTCCGCAGCGTCCGAACACATGCAAATCGGCATTCGGCAAACCCCACACGAGGCGCAACCCGACATCCATCGGCACGAAACGGTCATCTCGCCCCCAGATCACGAGTGCGGGCGCCTTGATCTCGTTCAAGCGGTGACCATAGTCGGGAAACTGCTTTGGATTGGCCGCCAGACTCTTCACGAAGTTCTCGAGATGATCGCGCCGCGCGAGCATGTTATCGAGCCGCGCCTGCATCAGCTCGTCCGTCATCGTGCTCGCGTCGTAGACGAAGACGTTGAGCATCTTCTTCAGGTTCTCGAGCGTCGGTTCGCGATAGAGGCCCTGCAGCAGCTTAATGCCTTCGGTCGGCATCGGCACGAACTGGCTCGGGCCGCCCGTGCCGCCGCCCATCAGCACCAGCTTGCCGACGCGCTCCGGATACGACAACGCGAACGCCGCCGCGCTATGCCCGCCCATCGAGTTGCCGACGAGATGCGCGCGCTCGATGCCGAGCGTATCCAGCACGCCCTTGAGTACGCGCGCGTTGAGGTCGGAGCGCGAGCCCGCGCACACGATCGAATCGCTCTTGCCCCAGCCGGGGAAGTCGACGAGGATCACGCGGTAACCCGCGTTCGCGAACGCATCCACGTTGCGATAGAAATTCGCCCAGCCACTGGCGCCCGGCCCGGAGCCGTGCAGCATCACGAGCGTTTCCTTGCCCGCGCCGGTGTCGTTGTAATGCACGCGCAGTTCGGTGCCGCCTTCCATCACGTTCACGAACTTGCTGGTCGCGCTGTCGGTATGAGTCACAGTGTCAGTCATGTCGATATCCTTCGTCAGATCGATTCGGTTCCAAGCGTGCGCGAGCCGTCGGCGGACTCGCGCGCAAATTTCGCGACCACCGCGAGCGCGCCGAGCGCCGCGATCACGATGAGCGGGATGCTAGAGATCACGAGCATCGACGCACTCTGGCCGAGCGCCAGCAACTGCCCTGCGATCAACGGGCCGACCATCGAACCCACGCGGCCCACGGCCACCGCCGCGCCGACGCCCGTGCCGCGTACCCGCGTCGGATACGCGCCGCCAGCGAGCGCATACAGCACCGACTGCGCGCCAACGAGAAAGAGGCCCGCGAGCAGCCCGCCGCACGCCATCGACACGCTGCCCGTCGCCGCCGCGAGCGCGAGCAGCGCGGCGCCGATGCCCGCATACATGCCGACGACCACCGGCCGCTTGCCGATGCGATCCATCAGCCCCGCGATCACGATCGCGCCGATGCCGCCGCCGATGTTGAACATCATCTGCACGACGCTCGCCTGCACCGGCGTGAGGCCGCGCGAGAGCACCATCGACGGCAGCCAGTTCATCAGGAAGTACAGCACGATCAGCGTGCCCAGGTAGCTGATCCACAGCGCGGCGGTCGTGCCGGCGCGGCCGTCGCTGAAAAGCGCGCGCACGATGCCGTCCGTCGCGTCGCGCGTCGTGCGCTGGCTTGCCGCGATGAAGTGCGTCGACTCCTTCAGGAAGAGCGCGAGCAGCGGCAAGGTCAGGAGCGGCCCGACGCCGCCGACATAGAAGATATGCCGCCAGCCCTCATCGCCCGGGCTGACGATGCCGATCACCGCCGCGAGTGCCGCGCCGAAAGGCATGCCGCAGTACATCGCGCCGACCGCCGTGCCGCGCTGCTCGCTCGGCGCCGCTTCCGCGCACAGCGCGATCAGGTTCGGCATCGCTGCGCCGAGACCGAGGCCCGTGAGGAAGCGCACGGCGAGCAGGCTTTTCAGATCCCACACCTGAGTCGTTGCAATCGAAAATAACCCGAACAGCGCGACCGACATCATCAGCACGCGCTTGCGGCCGACGCGGTCCGCGAGCCTCCCGCCGATCGCGGCGCCCGGCAACAGACCGAGCGCGCCGATGCCGAAGGCCCAGCCGAGTTGCGCGACCGCGAGATGAAACTCGCGCGCCATGCGCGGCGCGGCGACGCCGGTCGATTGCAGGTCGAGCCCTTCGAGCAGCGCGACCGCGAGGCACAAAGCGATGGTGAGCGCGCCGCCAGCGCGCGCGGATGAAACCGTTGACGTTTTCATTGATGTCTCCAGGTTGAACGATGCGGCGCTCTTGATGGCGCTTCGCTCATTGAATGGTTCAGGCGCGCGCTTCGCGCTTCTTCAGATCGAGCGCGACGTCGACGATCATGTCCTCCTGACCGCCCACCATGCGCCGCTTGCCCAGTTCGACGAGAATGTCGACGGCCTTCAGGCCGTACTTCTTCGCCGCGATCTCCGAATGCCGCAGGAAGCTCGAATACACGCCCGCATAACCGAGCGCGAGCGTCTCGCGGTCCACGCGCACCGGCCGGTCCTGCAACGGGCGCACTATATCGTCCGCGGCATCGAGCAGCCGGTACAGATCCGTGCCGTGATGCCAGCCCATGCGCTCGGCCGCCGCGATGAACACTTCGAGTGGCGCATTGCCCGCGCCCGCGCCCATGCCGGCGAGACTCGCATCGATGCGGTCACAGCCCTCCTGGACCGCGACGATCGAGTTCGCGACGCCGAGGCTCAGGTTGTGATGCGCGTGCATGCCCGTCTGCGTCGCGGGATCGAGCGCCGCCTTGAGCGCCTTGAAACGCGCGCGGATATCGTTCATGTTCATCGCGCCGCCCGAATCGACGACATACACGCAGGTCGCGCCGTAGCGTTCCATCTTCTTCGCTTCGATGGCCAAGTTTTCCGGCGTGGTCATGTGGCTCATCATCAGAAAGCCGACGGTGTCCATGCCGAGGCTGCGCGCATACTCGATGTGCTGCTTCGAGATATCGGCCTCAGTGCAATGCGTCGCGATGCGCACGACGCGCGCACCGGCGTCGTACGCCGCCTTCAGGTCGTGGATCGTGCCGATGCCGGGCAACAGCAGCGTCGCGATCTGCGCGTGCGTGACGACATCCGCGACGGCTTCGATCCATTCGAGATCGCTATGCGCACCGAAGCCGTAGTTGAAGCTCGAGCCCTGCAGGCCGTCGCCATGGGCGACCTCGATGCTGTCGACTTTCGCCTCGTCCAGCGCGCGGGCGATGTCCTGCACGCTCTGAATCGAATACTGATGACGGATCGCGTGCATGCCGTCGCGCAGCGTCACATCGGAAATATAGAGTTTCTTGTCCATGGTCGAATGCTCCTTGTTTCAGGCGTTCACGAGCGACGCGGCCATGCGCTCGGCCGTCGCCAGCGCGGCGGAAGTCATGATGTCGAGATTGCCCGCGTAGGCCGGCAAGTAGTGCGCCGCGCCCTCCACTTCGATGAAGACCGAGGTCTTCAGCCCGCTGAAACGGCCGAGGCCGGGAATGTGCAGCGGCGCATCGGCGGCGATGTCGTCGAACAGCACGGACTGCTTCAGCCGATAGCCGGGCACGTAAGCCTGCACCGCCGCCGCCATCCGTTCGACCGACGCTTCGATCTGCGCGCGGTCAGCCGCTTCGGACAGCACATAGACCGTGTCACGCATCATGAGCGGCGGCTCGGCCGGATTGAGTACGATGATCGCCTTGCCCTTGCCTGCGCCGCCAACCGCTTCGATCGCCTTCGACGTCGTCTCCGTGAACTCGTCGATGTTGGCGCGCGTGCCCGGTCCCGCCGACTTGCTGCTGATCGACGCGACGATCTCCGCGTAATGCACCTTCGCGACCCGCGACACGGCAGCGACCATCGGGATCGTCGCCTGTCCGCCGCACGTAACCATATTCACGTTCTGCGCATCGAGATGCGCATCGAGGTTCACCACCGGCACGCAGTACGGGCCGATCGCGGCGGGCGTCAGATCGATGACGCGGATGCCGGGCTTGAGCGTGCGCAGGAACGCGTCGTTCTTCACATGCGCGCCGGCGGAGGTCGCATCGAATACGAAGTCGATCTCGTCGAACACGGGCAGGCGCGCGAGGCCTTCCACGCCTTCATGCGTCGTCGCCACGCCGAGCTTCGCGGCGCGCGCGAGGCCGTCCGATGCCGGGTCGATGCCGACCATCGCCGCGACTTCGAGATGCCGGCTGCGGCGCATGATCTTGATCATCAGGTCCGTGCCGATATTGCCGGACCCGATGATCGCGGCTTTGCATTTGGGGTTGTCTGTTGCCATGTGGATGTCTCCGTCTGTCATTCGCTGAAACTTGCGCGCACGCTGCCGAGCCCTTCGATATCCGCCGTAAAGGTGCCGGCCGCTTTCACCGCGACCATCGGGCCGAGCGCGCCCGTCAGCACGATGTCGCCCGCGCGCAGCGGCGTGCCGAGCTGAACCATCCGGTCCGCGAGCCACGCGGCCGCGTTGAGCGGATTGCCGAGGCATGCCGCGCCGTTGCCGCGCGACAGAACTTCGCCGTCCTGCGTGAGTATCATCGCGCAGGCGGTGAGGTCGATGTTGCGCAGCAGAACCGGGCGGCTGCCGAGCACGAACAGCGCGCTCGACGCGTTGTCCGCGACCGTGTCGAAGAAGCGGATGTCCCAATCGCGGATGCGGCTGTCGACGACCTCGATCGCGGCCACCGCGTACGCGGTCGCGCCGATCAGATCCGCGAAGGTGTGTTTTTCGGCGGGCAGATCGCGTTCGAGCACGAGCGCGATTTCCGCTTCGACCTTCGGCTGGATCAGCGAGGCGAGCGGCATCGGCTGGCTGTCGCCGTACGCCATCGACGCGAACAGCGCGCCGAAGTCCGGCTGATCGACGCCGAGTTGCTTCTGCACCGCGGGCGACGTCAGTCCGATCTTCCTGCCGACGATGCGCTCGCCGTTCGCCGCGCGCACATCGTTGTTGATCTGCTGGATCGCGTAGGCGAGCGTCGCGTCACCCTCGGGACACGTCTCTCGCAAGGGCGCGATCATCTGGCGCGAGGACTGCGCTTGACGCAGGCGCGCGGCCGTCGACTGGATGCTGTCGTCATTCGACATGGTTCTATCTCCTGGAAAGGGTTCGTTCGTGCGCGTGCATCGCGCCGAAGCCCGCGATCCATTCGGGAATCGCGCGGTAGTAATCGATCGATGCCGCATAAGGGCCGCTCGCCGCGAGCGCACCGAATGCCGCGACCCACGTGCGGATCTCGTGCGCGGACTTGCCCGCATCGCGCGTGATCGCCTCGTTCGTGAGGCCATCGGCGGCGGCGACCTCGCCGCGTTCGAGCAGTTCCAGAAACGCGCGGTCCCACACCGGGTTGAGCGGATGCAGGCGGCTGTCGCCCGCCGCGAACGCTTTTGCCGCCGCGACGGTGCGTGACTGCCGTGCATCGCGCGATTCCGGCGACGGGTTGCGTCCCGCGATCAGCCGTTCGGCGACGACATCGTCCGCACTCGCGATTTCCGGCACCGGCGGCTCATGCGAAATGCCGCCCGAGCCAATGAGCAGCACGCGCCGGTTCATGCGCGCGACGGCACGGCCTATCGCATCGCCGAGCAATCTCGCGCGGCGGCAAGACGCCATCGGCGGCGCGACCGAGTTGATGAAGACGGGCGCCACCGGATAGCGGCCGATGCCGCCCGTGAGCACGTCGAGCGCCTGTGCGCAGCCGTGATCGACCAGCATGCGATACGACACGGCGACATCGATGTCGCTCGCGAGCGCGGCATCGGCGAGCGCGAGCGCCACATCCCGCTCGACGGGCAACGGACCCGCCGCGCTGTTGAAATCGCCGATGGCCGTCGCGCTCACGCCGATGCAGAACTGCGGCATCACGTCGTAGAAGAAACCGTTGTAGTGGTCCGGCGCGAACACGATCACCAGCTCCGGATCGAACGCCTCGACGCGCTCGCGCGCCGCGCGCTGAATGCGCTCCACTTCCGCGACGACTTCCGGCGCGGGATCGAAATAGCCGTGCAAGGGCGTGTGCGACATGCATTCGAGATGGATCGGCATGTCAGGCTCCCACCATGTCGGCGGCGTGCGCGTACGTCGCGTCGTTCGTCGTGGCCGCGTCGGGTGTCATGGCAAGCGCCAGCTTGTGCCCGAGCTGCGCCACGCAATCCGATACGCATTGCGGCGAGCACATGCCGGCGACGAAGCGGTCCGGCCGCAGCAGCACGACCGATTCCGGCACGCGCGCGAACCATTCGCGCAGGCGTGAGTCGACATCGCCGATGGCGATCACGTCTTCGGGCACGTCGTCGTGGAATGCGAGCTGCGGGTCGGGCTTCGCGATCACGAAGCATCCGCCGAGTGCGCGCCAGATGCGGCGCGCGTCTGGCGTCAGCCCGAAGGTCGGGTCCGCGCCCCAGCCGACGATCGCGAAGCGGTTGCCGATCGCGTCGTCGAGCCGGACGATGCCGCCATCCGCGACACGCACGCGCGGCTGGATGAACATGCGGCCCACGGGGGTGCCCGCCTGTGCATCGCGGCCATGAACCACGCGCCCGATCAGCGATTCCCGCTTCTCGCTCATTAGGCCGACGAGGCGTCCGAACGCGCCGTGCCCGCGCTTTGCGATCATGCGTGCGAGCAGGCCGTCGCGCCGCTCGTGCCGCGTCGACAGCACGACGCCCTCTTCGTAGCGCGGCATCGGCTTGAAGCGCATCTCGACGAAATAGCGCTTCATCGAAGGCAGCACGTTGAAGCTGCGCACGAACGTGTCGCGCACTTTCGATCCGAAGAAGCTCGTCGGCGCGAAGATGTCGCCGGCGACTTCGGAGAGGTAGATCATCGAGCGCGCGTGGGCGCGCCGTTCCATCGTGTAGGTATCGAGCAGCGCATCCTGCGCCGTGCCTTTCACGACCATCGCGAGCTTCCAGCCGAGATTGCTCGCGTCGCGAATGCCGCTGTTATAGCCCTGCCCCTGCCACACCGGCATGATATGCGCGGCATCGCCCGCGAGCAGGACGCGCTTCACGCGGAACGTGCTCGCGAGCCGCGCGTTGTGCGTATAGACGCGCTGGCGGATGTAGTCGACCTTGTCCGGATCGGCGACCACGCCGCGCACCAGCGCCGCCATGTTCTCCGGCTTCGAGAGCTCTTCCTCCGTCTCGCCGGGCATCACCATGAACTCGAAGCGCCGGATGCCGTGCGGCAGCGCCGCCGACACGTAGGGACGCTGCGCATCGCAATGCAGATAGACATGCGGCGAGCCGATCGGATCGTTGCGCACGTCGATCACGATCCATTGATTCGGCTTCGTGCGGCCTTCGAACGGCACGTCGAGCGTGCGGCGCACGAAGCTGTTGCCGCCGTCCGCGCCGACCATGTACGCGGCGCGGATCGTCGTCTTCGCGCCGTGCGCGTCGCTCGCCTCGATCGTCACGCCGCGCTCGTCCTGTGCGAAGCCGTCGGCGCCGTGACCGAGCAGCGTCTGCACATGCGGAAAGCGCGCGAGACCGCGATACAGGATCTGATCGGCGAGCGGCTGGATGAACGCATTGCGGCGCGGCCAGCCGAACTCGTCGGTGCGCGGCTCGATCGACGCGAAGCACTTGCCCTTCAGCGTGAAGCGCATCCAGTGATTCGGCGTGGTGTGCGGCAGCAGTTCGTCGACGAGGCCGACCGACTGGAAGACGCGCAACGCTTCGTCGTCGAGGCCGATAGCGCGCGGATAGTCGATGATCTGCGCGAGCTTCTCGATCACGACGACGCGCACGCCCTGCAGGCCGAGGATGTTCGCGATCATCAGCCCGACCGGGCCCGCGCCGATGATGGCGACATCGGCATCGATCGAACGATGTGTCGTTTCGTGAGGATGAGCGCGGCCGTTGCCGGCCGCCGGTTCAAAGGCGGGGCGCATGCTTGTCTCCTGAATGGGCTTGTCCGATGTGCTGAACGAACCGTGCGCCTGGCGCCTGCTCGTTCAAATTGTGAGTGCAGTCTATGGGCGGCAGAAAACGCCCTCAACAAATTCTCTGAAATGTGCATAGAATGCACACTGCTGAATTCAAAGGGATTTTCTGGCGTGACTACCTACACGAACGTACGCGGACTGGCGCGCGGCCTTCAGGTGTTACGGGCGCTGAACGCGATGGAAGGCGGACGCGCGACGAGCCAGCAGATTGCCGATCTGACCGGTCTGCATCGCACGACTGTGCGCCGTCTGCTCGAAACGCTGATGGAGGAAGGGTTCGTTCGCCGCAGCACGTCGGACGACAGTTTTCGCCTGACACTCGCCGTGCGTTCGCTGAGCGAGGGCTTCACCGATACCGAGCGCATCGCGACCGTCGCGCCGCCGATCATGGGGCAGCTCCTGCAGCGCGTCGCGTGGCCATCCGATCTCACCACGCCCGACGGCGACGCGATGATCATCCGCGAGACGACGCATCGCTTCAGTCAGTTGTCGTTTCATCGCGCGATGGTCGGGCGGCGTCTGCCGATCCTGCTGACGGCGGCGGGCCGCGCCTACTTCGCGATGTGCCCCGACGAGGAGCGGGAAGACATTCTCGAATTACTGCGCGCCGGCGTGGGCGGCGAAGAGCAGCAGGCACTTGCGAAGAACGATGCGCTGGTGCGCAAGCTGATCCAGCGCGTGCGCCAAGATGGTTTCGGGTCGAATCACGGAGACTGGACCGCACAGGCGAGAATCGGTGCGGTCGCGGTCGCGATCAGCGCGGACGAGCGCGTGCTCGCGAGCCTCAATGTCGTCTTCCTGTCGCGTGCGGTTAGCCTCGCTGATGCGACTCGCCGCTATGTCCCCGAGTTGCAGAGAGCGGCGAAAGAGATCGCAGAAGCATTGAGGCAAGAACCAGTCACTCAGCCTCGAGCATAAAAGTAGGTAAGCGCGGCATCGTTGGTTTCGCGAGGACGCATTCGGCGGCTCCCTGAGTCGAACGGAGGACCGACGACGGAAACAAGTGGAGATCTATGGCTGCAACTGCCGACTGGAACCCTCTTGAAATGGCCGTGCACGCCAGCTTGTCTGACGTTAGGTGCTTGACCGTCTGAATGTCTTGATTCGGAAGTCGAACGGTCACGCGAATGACCATGCGCCGACCGCAGCGGACGTCTGCAACTGGCCGATATGACCTATTCACTTTTGAACCGGGCGGCACTTCTCCCGTCTCTGTGGTGCGTGGTTGATTGCATGGCCACTGGCGCGTTTGCTGTTGCTGCAATTGGGGCTGGTGCCGCCGGCATTGCTGCTCATCAGTGTCTCGTAGTACAGCTTGCCGGCGCGGCACCCGTCACCGTTATGTTTTTCAGCGGCAATCAACGACGATCTTTTTGACGATTCGTCCGCGCGGCGCAATCAGCACGGTAACCGCTAGAATTGCGGTTTTAGCCCGGAATACGTCCATGTCTTTTGCCTCGCTTGGCCTGATCGATGCCTTGGTGCGTAATGTGCAGGACCTCAATTACCAGACACCTACTCCGGTGCAGGCCAAGGCGATTCCTGCCGTGCTCAGTGGCAAGGACGTCATGGCTGCGGCACAGACCGGCACTGGTAAAACGGCGGGCTTTGCGCTGCCGCTGTTGCAACGGCTGGTGCAAAACGGCCCAGCGGTGTCCAGCAACCGCGCGCGTGTTCTAGTGTTGGTGCCCACGCGTGAACTGGCTGAACAGGTGCTGCAAAGCTTTATCGCTTACGGCAAAGGCCTCGACTTACGATTTCTGGCCGCCTACGGCGGTGTCAGTATCAACCCGCAGATGATGAAGTTGCGCAAAGGCATGGATGTGCTTGTTGCCACGCCAGGCCGTTTGCTGGATCTCAATCGCCAGAACGCAGTGCAGTTTGATCAGGTACAGACGCTGGTGCTGGATGAAGCCGACCGCATGCTGGATCTGGGCTTTGCGCGCGAACTCAACGCCGTCTTCGCGGCGTTGCCCGCCCGGCGCCAGACCCTGCTGTTCTCTGCCACGTTTACCGATGAGATCCGCGCCATGGCAGCGGGCATTCTGCGCGGCCCGGTCGATATCAGCGTCAGCCCGCCCAATGCAGCGGCCAGCAAGATCAAGCAGTGGGTGGTGCCGGTCGATAAAAGGAACAAGCCTGAGCTCTTCATGCAGCTCGTGGCCGAGAACAACTGGGAGCACGCGCTGGTGTTCGTCAAAACCCGCAGTGGTGTGGATTACCTGGCGGCCATGCTCGATGATGCGGGCTATGCAGTCGACACCATCCACGGCGACAAACCGCAGCCCGCGCGCCTGCGTGCGCTCGAGCGCTTCAAGACGGGCGAAGTCAATATGCTGGTAGCCACCGATGTCGCAGCACGCGGCCTCGATATCGACGACCTGCCGCTGGTGATCAACGTCGATCTGCCGATCGTGGCGCAAGACTATGTGCACCGGATTGGCCGTACCGGCCGCGCGGGCGCCAGCGGCGTGGCTGTATCCCTTGTGTGTGCCGATGAAGCGCCGCAACTGGCCGCGATTGAAGCGCTGATCGGGCAAACGCTGCCCCGTGAAGAAGAGCCGGGTTTTGAAGCCGAACACCGCGTGCCGCAAACCAGTGTGACGGGGCAGATCGTCAAGAAACTCAAGAAGCCCAAGAAGCCCAAAGTGCCGCAAGCTGCGACGGGCGCCAAGCAGTTGCCGGGAAAAAAAACACGCCAGCAAAGTGTCGAAAACAATCGCAAGCCTGGGGCGCAGCGTGCTGTGGTCGCGGGTAATGACACAAGCTTGTCGAGCGGTAGCCCATTCAGCGTGCAAAAGCCTCGCAGCAAACCCGCCAGCAAGCCAGCCGCAGGCTCACATAATTCGGCTGGCAATCCCGGTAGTGGCCGCGGCAAACGCCAAACCTGATTCGCGGCGATGAGTATCGTCAGCCCTGGAACAGGCCGGCGGTTTGAACTTCTGTGCCGAACAGACTTTGAAATTGTACGTAGCGAGCGTCCGTTTGAACTCTTTTCTGGCGAATGTGCCCGCTTCTAACGTTCCCTGCCTTTCCGAAACCGTCACCGCTGCCATTCGCCCGGACGGTGCTTTGGTTGGCGGCTCAGTGGCGCATTACGGCCGCTGGCCACACCACCGTCTACGTCAGCTACGATCACCCCAATTTGCACGACTAGTACGATGACCCCGTAGTACGGGCCAACCATCGCGCGACGCACGTCGCGTAGGTCGGGCTTCTGGCGTTTGCGTCTGTGGATTGGCTGGCCGGCCGCATGGGGCCGTTATCCGTCGAGGATAGTGCTGACCTAACCCATGTTGATGCCGCGAGCGAGCGCGTTAATGGGGACGCGTGCCTGTTGGTGGACCACTGCGTCAGTGCCGCTCACTGCCGCATTCAAGCCTGGCGATAGTAAATGTTCTGCGGATGCCGAGCCTCTGCAAAAAAGAACCACCGCTCCGCGACGAGTCCTGCGTACTGAATCGCAGACGCAGCGCACAGCAGAGCGAACGACACGCCGATCGAACGGACGCTGCCACCGAACGCAACAAGACAGAACGGCACGACAAACGCGGCAACGATGAAAGTCCACTTGATACGCATGAGCGTTTCATGCGTCTTGCCGTGAAAGAACTCGCGCAGATTGAACGCGCCTGCCGTGAAGCCACGCGACTTCTGCTCGACGCGCGCGCCGCGAATGCCGGTTGCACTTTGCAACGTCGATTTGGGTCTGAGCCGCGCATTGCGAGCCAGCGAAGCACTTCGCGACACGAGGCCCGCCAGAGTCAGCACGCACGCTGTGACAGCAAGCGTCGGCATGAGCGTCGTTGCGAGCACCGCCGCGCACGCGGATGCGAGCGTGAAGCCTGACGCGCAGCCTAGCAATACGAAATTAACGAGCGTCAGCGGCGTCGCCCACTCCTGCAAAAAGCGCAGACACGCGTAGATCATTCCCGTGCAGACGAACAACGCTGCACTGGCGACCGCTGCGATAACGCCGACCTCGAACGTATGCGCCGATCCGAACGCATGCGCGACGCCATAAGCGAACGTGCAAGCCAGAAACGCCGGCAGCGCCAGGCATTCGCGCGAGAGCCACGACGTGCGCCACATCGCAATCGCACGCCATGCGCGCTCGGGATGGCCGAGGTGGAAGAACGACGCGAGCAAGCCCAACGCGCCGAGCAGACACGACAACGCCGCGCCGATCACATAGAACATCGGCGGCACGGCGGCGGCATCGACAAAGCCGAGCCGCGTCGCTGCCTCGACGCCGACGAGCGCAATCAGCAGGCCCTGCCCTGCGCCGCTCAGCGTCGTGAGAAACACCACTGAAAAAGCCGGATTCATGCACGTCTCCCGTCACGGGTTTTGAATGTTTGCGGACTCAAACCCGCGTCGCAAATGAAGCGAGATGAAGCTCGCCGTGTTGCGCCTGAGGTTCAGAAGTCTCGCCTTCTTCGCCGCTGCCGCACGAACACGAACCGCTCCCACACGACGTCACCTTCTGACGCGGCAGATAATGATTCGAAGGCCGCGTGCCCCACTCCGGCATCAGTTGATAGCCGCCGCGTTCCCGGATCGCCTTCGATACAACCGAGTCAGGATCATGGATGTCGCCGAAGAGCCGCGCCGACGTCGGACACGCAAGCACGCATGCGGGCTTGCGATCCCGCTCCGGCAGCGCTTCGTTATGGATGCGGTCCGAACATAGCGTGCACTTGGTCATCTCCTTGCGCTTTTCGTCGATCTCGCGCGCGCCATAGGGACACGCCCACGCGCAGTACTTGCAGCCGATACAGCGGTCGTAATCGACCAGCACGAGGCCGTCTTCCTTGCGCTTGTAGCTGGCCCCCGTCGGACAGACGGGCACGCACGGCGGATCTTCGCAGTGCAGACACGACTTCGGAAAATGAATCGTGTCGGTGAGTGGAAACTCGCCTGCTTCGTAGGTCTGCACGCGGTTGAAAAACGTGCCGGACGGATCGGCGTCATAGGGATGAAAATCCGCGAGGCTCCCCGCCTCGCCGGATGTGTTCCATTCCTTGCAACTCGTCACGCACGCGTGGCAGCCCACGCAGACGTTCAGGTCGATCACGAGCGCCATCTGTGTCATACGGTGCTCCTCGCTTTAATCACGTTGTACCGCTTTACGCAGCCGCGTAGCGAACTCGCCGCGCCCCGCAAAATACGTCTGCACGATGCGATCAATCGTGCCGCTCATACGCGCCCCGACCACGCCCGGCATCACGGCTGGCATCGGTGCGAATTGCGGAAGCGTGTGATCCGCGTCGCTTTCCGCCGGATAGATGCGCACGCGCACGTCATACCATGCGGCCTGGCCGGTCACGGGATCGGAGTTCGACGTGCGCGCGTAACCCGGATCGTTGACGGGGATTTCATCCGTAATCACGTGATTCAGCAGGAAGCCGCGCTGCGATTCGTTTGCGTCCGGGCCGAGGTTCCATGCGCCCGCCGACTTGCCGATCGCGTTCCACGTCCACACCGTCCCCGGCTCGACAGCCTCGCTATAGCGCGCAAGACACCGGACCTTGCCCCATTGCGATTCGACGTAAATCCAGCCGCCGTCCTCGATACCTTGCGCAGCCGCCATGCGCGGATTCATATACAGATAGTTCTCGCCGTGAATCTGGCGCAGCCATGCGTTCTGCGAATCCCACGAGTGATACATCGCCATCGGCCGCTGCGTGACGGCCGCAAGCGGAAAGCGCGCATGATCGGTCGTGTCGTGCTCGAGCGGCGCATGCCAATGCGGCAGCGGATCGAAATACTGCTCGATGCGCGCGCGCAGATGGTCGGGCGGTTGCCGCCCTTTCGTCTTGCCTTGCGCGGCAAGCCTGAATTTTTGCATCACGTCCGAATAGAGCGCGATCACGATCGGCGTATTGAACTTGCGAAAGCCTTTCTCGACCGCAAAGTCGAGATACGGTCCGTTGCAATTGCGCATGTACTGCAGATGCTCGGGCAGTGTGTAGTGATAGACGCAGTTGTGCTTCGCGTACTCTTCCCACTGCTTCGGATTCGGCTCGCCGACGAGCGCGTCCTTGCCGTCCTTGCCGCGCCAGCCGATCAGGAAGCCGACACCCGAACCCGGCGCTGTCTGATGATTGACGATGAAGTCCGGATAGTCGCGATACCTGGGCGTGCCTTCCGGCGTCGTAAAGGCAGGAAACTTCAGCCGGCTCGCCAGTTCGACGAGCACTTCCTGAAACGGTTTGCATTCGCCCGTCCGCGGCACGACGGGCACGCGCACAGAATCGACAGGGCCGTCGAACTCGGAGATGGGGCGATCGAGCATCGACATCGCGTCGTGGCGTTCGAGGTACGTCGTGTCGGGCAGAATCAGATCCGCGAAGGCGGTCATCTCCGACTGGAACGCGTCGCACACCACGATGAACGGTATCTTGTAGTCGCCGTTCTCATGACGGTCCGCCAGCATCTTGCGGACTTCGACAGTGTTCATCGACGAGTTCCATGCCATGTTGGCCATGAAGATCAGCAACGTATCGATCGGATAGGGATCGCCGCGCCACGCGTTCGTGATGACGCTATGCATCAGGCCATGTACCGCGAGCGGGTACTCCCACGAGAACGCCTTGTCGATGCGTACGGGTTCGCCGTTGTCGTGAATGAACAGGTCTTCGGGACCAGCGGGCCAACCGAGCGGGCCGTTCGCAAGCGGTGTGTTCGGCCTCACATCGTCGGGACTGTTCGGCGGTTTCGCCGACGGCGGCACGGCGCGTGGATACGGCGACTTGTGCCGGAAGCCGCCCGGCCTGTCGATGGTGCCGAGCAGCGACATCAGCACCGCGAGCGCACGGATCGTCTGAAAGCCGTTCGAATGGCCGGCAAGGCCGCGCATCGCATGGAAGGCGATCGGCGCACCTGTCACGGTGTCGTACGTCTTGCCCCACGCGTCCGTCCATTGAATCGGCAGCGTGATCTTCTGGTCACGAGCTACATCTGCCATTTCGGTCGCGAGCCGGCGAATCGTATCGGCAGGAATGCCGGTGATCTCCGCTGCCCATTCCGGCGTGCAGTTCGCCACCTGTTCGCGCAGCAGCGCAAACGACGGAGCGACAGGCGTGCCGTCTTTCAGCGTATAGCGGCCTTCCAGCGCAGGCCGCACGTCCGGCGTGTGATGCAGCACTTCCCTCTGACTGACAGGGTCCCACCACATATGGTTCTGCGGAAACAGCGCGTTGCACGCCTGCGCATCTCCGTCGCAGACGAACATACCGAACGTGTCGCTGTCTTCGCGCATATCGAGCAGTTCGCCCGCATTCGTGAAGCGCTCGACGAACTCGCGGTCATACGCATTGCTTTCAATCAGTTCCCGCATCAGCGCCATGAAAAGCGCGCCGTCCGTGCCGGGTCGAATGGGGACCCATTCGTCGGCAATCGCCGCATAACCCGTGCGCACCGGATTGATCGCGATGAAGCGCCCACCCGCGCGCTTGAACTTCGAAATCGCGATCTTCAGCGGATTCGAATGGTGGTCCTCGGCGGTGCCGATCATGAAGAAGAGTTTCGCGCGGTCGAGATCGGGTCCGCCGAATTCCCAGAACGAGCCGCCCATCGTATAGATCATGCCCGCGGCCATGTTCACCGAGCAGAAGCCGCCGTGCGCCGCGTAGTTGGGCGTGCCGAACTGCTTCGCGAACAGACCCGTCAACGCCTGCATCTGGTCGCGCCCCGTGAAGAGTGCGAACTTTTTCGGGTCGGTGGCGCGCAGATGCGCGAGACGTTTTTCGAGTACGTCGAACGCGACGTCCCATGAGACGGGCTCGAACTGTGCGGTGCCGCGCAATGCATCGGGCTTGCGCATCAAGGGTTGCGTAAGGCGCGCGGGCGAGTACTGCTTCATGATGCCCGACGAGCCTTTCGCGCAAATCACGCCCTGGTTGAGCGGATGCTCGGGGTTGCCGTCGATATAGCGCACTTCGCCATCGCGCAGATGTACGCGAATACCGCACCGACAGGCGCACATGTAACAGGTCGTCGTCTTGACTTCCAGCTTCTCGTTTTGCGTGCGGACTTTATGCTCCATTTTTCTCTCTCGAATCGCGTGACGGCGATGCTGCAAAGGCAGGCTCAAGCGACATCTGGCAAAGTGCCGCTTGCGGAATTCCCAGCTTCTCCATGCTAAGAGGTCATTCAACAAAAGAAAAATCGGCAATTTGTATTCGAATCATCACGTCAGCCGATAGTCAAACGATGTTCGCGCATCGTCGATGCTTTGGTCGATCAAGCGTCTTGAACGCGTGCGGGGCCGTGCACAAACAGTCTCTTGCCAGATGATTACCCGATGCGGCCTGACAGGTTGCCCTGCGGTATCCGAATGACCCGCAGGGAGCATTTCGACCAGCTGCTAAGGCTTTGTTCGCTTCACGGTGGGCGCAGCAACGCCTTCGATCATGATATTCACGCAAGCGGGCAAGCTCGAATCATGTGCTTCATTGGCAGCCGTCGGTACTTCATCGGCGCGAGTAACGAGTTTGCCAAAGCCGCCGAAAGCCACGGTGACGTTGTCGTATCGGGTGGGCAAGAGTTCGCAACCGATCAATCTTTCCCGGCCGTAATTGCGCAACTGGATCTGATACTCGGCGTTCCAGCGTGCGTCGTTGCCGACAACGGCGACGAACGGTAGCCGGTAGCGGACGGCGGTGTCCATCTCGGCCGCGTGAAAGCCGAAGGTGCCGTCGCCCATTACTGCAACGACGGGAACGTCCGGGTAAGCAACGCGTGCTGCCAGGGCAAACGGCAGTGCCGCGCCGATTGCACCCGCCACGCCATTGATCACTCGATTGGGCGCGCGCAAACAGGCTTGCGCCCATTGCCCTATCTCTCCGCCGTCTGAAATAAGAACTGAATTCGGATGGCTGTCCAGTAGCGACTGAAAAGGCGCAAGCGCCTGAACGGGATGCATGCGTCCTTCGATCGACGATGACGCTGATGCCCAGCTCTCGGGCCGGTATGAGACGGCGCTCTCGACATCCTGCGTCCATCCGCTGTCGGCAACACTACGCGCGATTCCCGACGAGACGAACGCATCGAGCGCAGAAAACGCATCCGCGACGGCCGTACCGATCAGGCGTTCTCCTACCGCGCGCCGCGTGCGCGCGAGTTCTTCGGGCTCCGCGTCGATTTGCAGGAAGGTGCAGTGTTCTTCGAACGCGGGCGTCTTGCCGAAGTTCAGCGTGAAATCGAGCCGCTTGCCGAGCAGCATCACCCGGTCTGCGCGAGCGAGGATTTCCGCAAAGGCGCCAAGGCTCGGATCATTGATGCCACGTGGGCTTTCCATGCCGATCACGGGCACGCCCAGAACCGCTGCGACTTTCGCCGTGCGCTCGCGCCCTGCCCGAGTCGAACAGGACGGGCCGGCCAGAATCAACGGACGACGCGCATCCAGAAGGCTCGCCAACAACGTCCTTCCCCGCGAAACATCGAGCGGCTGTGCGATCGCATTGAAGGACGCGTCATCGATATCAGCGGGCAGACGAGCGGCGCTCTCCAGCACGTCGGTCGGCAGGCTCAGGTGGACGGGCCCCGGCCGCCCACTTCGGGCGACCCTGATCGCTTGCGCCAGATCGTCTGCGAGCGCGTCGGGGTGCTGGGCAGTCGCCGCCAACTTGACCAATGGGGCCGTCATGTCAGCCTGGCGCATCTCCTGAAATGCGCCCATGCCCAGTTGACTGTTTGGCGCGTGACCCGAGAGGAGAAGCACAGACGACTCCGCCATTTGAGCCGTGTACAGCGCGGACACCGCATTTGCGTGGCCCGGCCCTCCCGTCACCAGCGCCACGCCCAGCCTGCCGGTGAGGCGGGAATATGCATCGGCCATATGCACAGCGGCAGCTTCGTGCCGCGTGTGAAACAGTTCGATATCCGCGTCGAGGCACGCATCGAAGATGGGCATGATGTGATTGCCTGACAGCGTGAAGATGTGCCTCACACCTGCTTTCGCCAACACTCTCACCAACGAATCAGCCCCGCGGCATGCAGTCTTCATTCCCCTATCTCCAGAGTGAACATGGTTTGTTGGCGTTCCAGTATCAAGGTCTCGCAGCGCAATAAAAAGAAAAACATTCTTGCCGTCAGCTAAAGGATCGCTTGCGCACGCATCGTGCGAGCCCAAGGCGTTGCCCTCCCAAGGCTCTCCCCTCGCAACGGCCCCATGTTTTCCCTGATGGCATTTCAGGCAGTGACGAATTACATTTCTAACTCATCTATATGACGTGAATGAGTGATCGCGCTACACGGTCACTTGCATGCCGTTAGCCGCACACGTTCATACGCCCGCAGTTGTCCGCCGTTGTCCGGTGGCTCGCGCGTGTCCCGTTTCTTCGTCTGGTCAACAAATCATCCCTCGGGATGCGGAGGTGTCCAATTGGGAGCGAAACCAGCCTTCAGCAAGGACTACTACGGCGGCGCGCTGATGATCGTCATCGGACTAAGCGCCGTGTATGCCGGCACGACTTACCAGGTCGGCACGCTGACGAGCATGGGCGCGGGCTTTTTCCCCGTAGCAGTCGGCGCGCTGCTGGCGCTCGTCGGGGTCCTGATCGCCATCCAGGCGAAAGACTTGCCGGCTCCTGACCCGCATCCGGGCAATCATTCGAGACTGCCTGATCTGCGCGGCAGCGTCTGCATCATCGGCGGCACGGTTGCCTTTGTCGTGCTCGGAAAACACGGCGGCTTGCTGCCCGCCACGTTCGCCATCGTATTCATCGCCGCTCTTGGCGACCGCTCCAACACGTTGCTTCGAGCTGCCTCGCTGTCGGTCACGATGTGTGTGATCGCCCTCGTTGTTTTCTCGTGGGCTCTGAAGCTGCAATTGCCACCACTCGCCTGGGGATAGTGAAAAATGATCGGACAATCGCTACACGATCTGCTTTATGGCTTCTCGGTTGCCTTGCAGGGAAGCAATCTGATGTGGTCGTTCTTCGGCGTGCTGGTAGGCAACATGGTCGGCGTGCTGCCCGGCATGGGCGCGCTGTCCGCAATTTCCATTCTGCTTCCCCTCACGTACGTCATGCATCCTGTGCCGGCCATCCTCATGCTCGCCGGCATATTCTATGGATCGCAATACGGCGGGGCGATTGGCGCCATTCTGCTCAACCTGCCGTCCCATCCGCCGCACGCGATAACCTGTCTCGACGGCTATCCGATGGCGAAAGCGGGCAAAGGCGGGACAGCCCTCGGCATCACGATGTTGAGTTCCTTCTTCGCGGCATCGGCGGGTATCCTGTTGATGATCTTCGCGTCCCCTCTGCTCACGACGATCGCCTTCAAGTTCGGCCCCGCCGAGATCTTCTCGGTCATGCTGCTCGGCCTGCTTGCCGGTTCGACGATGTCCCGTGGCTCCGCGCTCAAGGGCGTCGCCATGACGCTTTTTGGCTTGCTGTGCGGCATGGTCGGAACGGACGTGAATACCGGTTCGTTCCGCTTCACATTCGGATTGACCGACCTGAACGACGGACTCGAACTCGTCGCAATCGCGATGGGCCTGTTCGGCATCGCGGACTTTCTGTGCAACGTCAACCGGATGGGCGTCTCGTCCAATGCGATGAAGGTGCGCTTTCGCGATATGCGGCCGAGTCGCGATGAACTGAAGGCGACGTTCTGGCCCATGACGCGCGGAACGGCAGTCGGCGCCCTGTTCGGAGCCATGCCGGGAACGGGGCCGACGATCACCACTTTTGTTGCCTATGCGCTCGAACGAAAGCTGTCGAGGAATCCGCAGAAGTTCGGAACGGGCATGATTGCCGGGGTCGCAGCGCCCGAAGCATCGTCCCATTCGAAGACGCAGGTCGATTTCATCCCGACCATGAGTCTCGGCATACCCGGCGACCCCGTGATGGCCCTGATCCTCGGTGCGCTGATCATTCAGGGCATTACGCCGGGACCGCAACTGATTTCCGAGCACCCGGACATCTTCTGGGGATTGATAGCGAGTTTCTGGATCGGGAACATTCTGCTCGTGCTGCTCAACGTACCGATGATCGGCATCTGGATCAAGCTGTTGCGGCTGCCTTACCGGTATCTGTTCCCTTCGGCGATGTTCTTTATCGCGGTTGGCGTCTTCAGCACCCAGAACAGTCTTTTTCAGGTGTGGGAAGTACTGGCCTTTGGGGTGCTGGGAACCGTCTTCGGTTACTTCGGCTTCTCCGTAGCGCCGATTCTTCTCGGTTTCGTCCTCGGCCCCATGATCGAGGAGAACTTCCGGCGTGCGCTCCTGATATCGCACGGCAAGCTTTCCATCTTTATCGAACGGCCGATCAGTTGTGGTTTTCTGATTACGTCCGCGCTGCTTGTTCTGCTCGTGATCTACTCCACGCAAAGAAATCGGGTGCGTGAGGCAAAACGCGGAGAGGCGCTGGAACTCGGAACGAATAGCGCCGGGGGCGAATGAATTCTGACCACGCCCGCGGCTGATTTCGCCGCGGTTCCCGCCGCGAGGGTTTTCCTCGCGGCGTTTTTATGTCCGCGGCATTTGCCGGGCGCCGTGTAATCGTACTTGCTTGGGGTTTGCGCGGCGTGCGAAATGGTGCCGCTCAGGCATTGGCGCTACGTTCGACTGGACGTTCGACTACGAGGCGCAGAAGCGAGAAATCCGACGAAGCGGCCATCAACTCGATAAGCCGCACCGCCGGATTTCGTCGTCCAACAAAGCGATAAAACAGGTGAGACTTTAGTTCGCAGCAATGTTGCGCGAACTGATTATTTTTTGCCATTTCGCCGATTCGGTGGCGATCCGGCTTTGAAGCTGTTGCGGTGTATCCCCGACGGGGTCCATGCCGAGCACCGCCAGTCGCTGGCGCACATCAGGGTCTGCGAGAACCTTAACAGTGTCTTTCTGGATCTTGCTTACGACATCGGGCGGCGTACCGGCCGGCGCCACGAGTGCGAACCAGCCCGTCACGTTGAATCCCGGCACCCCTGCCTCGCTGACAGTCGGCACATCGGGCCACGCACTCGAACGATGGTCGCCCGTCACCGCGAGCACTTTCACCGTCTTGCCCTTGATAAAGGGCATCGCCGCAGCGATGTTGGGCAGCACCACCTGCACGCGATCGGCCATCAGGTCGTTCAGTGCAAGGACCTCGCCCTTGTACGGCACGTGAACCATCGGAATTCCTGTCGCATCCGCGAACGCCTCATCGGCCATATGCACCTGGCTGCCGATGCCCGCCGAGCCGAAATTCAGCTTGGGATGATGCGTCTTACCGAACGTGATCAATTCCTTGAGATTCGAAACGGGCATGGTCGGCGCAACGGCGACGACCATCGGATTGCTCGCGACAGTCGTGATGCAACTGAAGTCCTTGATCGAATACGGAAGCTGCTTGTAGATGTACTGGTTCACGGTGAACATGCTGCCCGATGCAAGCATCAGCGTGTAGCCGTCGGGAGACGACTTCGCTTCGACCTGAGCGGCGATCATGCCGCCCGCACCCGGCCGGTTGTCGACCACCACGGATTGCTTCCACAGCGTTCCGAGCCGCTGCCCGATCGTGCGAGCCAGCACATCGGTCGATCCTCCTGCTGAAAACGGCACGATGATCCGGACGGGCTGACCGGGGTACGCGTCTTCCGCGTGAGCTATTGAGGGTATCTGAAAAGCAAACGATAGCGACGCAACGAGCAGCAGGCGCCGCCCTATTCCGCGAACGGGATTTTTCGGCATTGCATTGTCTCCTTCGATGTAAGTTGTGTATGCCGCCATCGCGCGACCGGACAGCGGCGCCGTGAACTTCGTCACGCTTCGTTGCTTTGCCGCGGTTAATTTCTCAACCAGTTTCACTCTCGCAAAGAATGGTCTCTCCGGGACGCACGCGAGAGAACGTTACCTGTTCCTGCCTGATCTGAATCTCGCCGTTCGAGCGGCGGATCGTCGTATATGCGGACATGTCCAGGTCGCCGGCGTCGGGGAAATCCTCGCGAAATTGCGCGCCGCGAGAGTTCTCGCGGGAAATTGCCGACTCTGTGATGATCTGGCTGACGGAAATCAGGTTCTTCAGATTGAGCCAATCGTGCCACTGCGCATTGAATGCACGGTCGCCATCCACGACGCCCGTGAGCATCAGTTCACTGTACAGTTCGCGCAACGTCTCTCTCGCTCTCATCAGGCCTGCACGATCGCGAATGATGCCGACATCCTTCCACATGCATTCATAGAGCGACTCGCGGATCTTCTCCAGCCCGTTTCCGTTACGCGAGAATGGCTGTTCTGCATCTTTGATCGCGGCGTCGATAGCTGACCGGTCAGGCTCCCTGTACTGGGCCTGCGCCTTCACCCACTTCGCCATGCTGTCGCCGGCAATTCCGCCGAACACGGTCGAATTCGCGACGCCATTCCCACCCAGACGATTTGCGCCATGTACGCCGCCCGTATCCTCGCCAGCGGCGAACAAGCCGTTCAGTTCGGTACGGCAGTCAGGCTCGAAGGTCACGCCGCCCATCATGTAGTGCGCCGTCGGCACGACTTCCACGAGTCCGCCCGCAAGGTCGAAACCGCAATCCGCGCAACGCTCGACCATGCCCTTGAACTGCTTGCGAACTTTGTCCGGACCGAGGTGATTCATCTGGATATACACGCCGCCATTTGGCGACGTATGCCCGGCGCGCATCTCCGAATAGATGCCGCGCGATACGATGTCGCGGGTGGCGCGCTCCCCACGGCTGTCGTACTGATGCATGAAGCGCTCTTTTGCGCCATTGAGCAGATATCCGCCCGCGCCGCGCAAGCCTTCTTCGAGCACCGTCCCCGTCATGCGTGTGTGGCTGCCTGCCAGCAGTCCCGTCGGGTGGAATTGCACCATCTCCATGTCCCGCAGCGCGAGGCCGGCCCGTAACGCCATCGCGAGACCATCGCAACTCTTGTCGCCCGATGGCGTATGGAATTTGTACATCGTAGGACCACCGCCCGTCGCCAGCAGAACGGCTCGCGCCTGGACGAAGACGAATTTCCCCGTGCGCATGTCGATCATCAGCACGCCGGCAATGTTCTTGCCATCGGGCGTCTTGATCAGCTCGATCGCGCGATGTTCTTCGAGCCTGCCGATACCCCGGCTCCAGACCTGTTCGGCGAGCCGGTTGATGATCTCGATCCCCGTCAGATCGCCCTTATGGACAGTCCGGTCGAAGGTCTGCCCCGCGAACGCTTTCTGGTGTATCGAGCCATCCGGGTTGCGATCAAAAAAGCACCCTAGCTCATTTTCAAGTTCGCGCACACGTTCGACGGCCGTGCTGACCAGTGTCCACGCAAGGTCCTGATTGCACAGCCATTTGCTGCCCTCGATGGTGTCCATGAAGTGACGTTCGACTGAATCGCCAGGAGCGAGTGCGACGTTATAACCACCTTGCACCATGCGCGTACATCCGCACTTGCCGAGCAGTCCCTTCACCGCGACAGTGATCGAAAGCTCGGGCGCATTTTGATGTGCATGCAGCGCGGCAAACAGGCCCGCGCCGCCGGACCCGAGAATCAGGATGTCAGTCTTGACGCGATCGATGTTCATGTTGTCTGCACTCCAAGGCCCGCGAGCACTTCCGCACGACGACGCGCGGTGTCCGCCTTCACTTCGTCGTACAGGCTGTTGCCGTGGCTATCCATTGCCACGAGCAACGGGCCGAAGTTGTTGATGCGGAATCGCCAGAGCGACTCGGGATTGAGGTCGTCGAGATCCACGGCTTCGATCTGCTCGATCCACGTGGTCTCCAGCGCCGCCGTGCCGCCGATGATGGCCAGATAGACACCGCCCAAGTCACGGAAGGCCGCTTGCGAACTTTCACGCAAGCCGCCCTTACCGACGATCATGCGCACGCCGTACTGCTGCATCAGTGGACGCGTAAAGCGCTCCATGCGGTCGGACGTCGTCGTGCCGATGCAGACCGGTTCATAACCCGCAGGAAACGCGTCGCTCACAGGCACCTTTCGGACGTTGGGCGCCGTGTGAATGACGGCGTGTCCGCGAAGATCGAAGCTGGTCGTGCGCCCCTTGTCGAAAAGATGAATCTGCGTTGCGTCCCGGATGCCGTAAAGCGTTTGATGCAGCGTCACGGTGTCGTCGACTTGCAGCTTGCGGATTTGCGCCTCGTCGACGGGCGTGTAGAGGTCGTAGTGGGCCATTTTCAGAAACCGTAAGTGAGTCCATCGGAAGAGAACCTGGCTTTTGCGCGCCGCGCCGAATGACACTGCATGTTGACCGCAATGGGATTCATCGTGATGTGCGTGGACGCGAGTTCGATGTGCACGGCAAAGGCGGTGCCATCGCCTCCCAAGCCTTGCGGTCCGATACCCAGTCTGTTCACCGCGGCGGACAATTCCTTCTCGAGCGCCGCGCCCTCTGGATCGTCGCAAGAAGTGCCCAAAGCCCGTGTCGCCGCGCGTTTGGCCAGCGCAATGGAAAGGTCCGACGTGCCGCCGAGACCCACGCCGACAATCGTTGGCGGACAGGTTTTTCCACCGGCCGAAATGACGCAGTCGACCACGAACGTCTTGATTGCATCGATTCCTTCGGCGGGCACGGCCATCTTCAGAAACGAATTGTTTTCCGAGCCGCTGCCCTTCGGCACCATTTCGACGACGACTGTCTCATCACCGCCCGTGAAGTCGATATGAATGACGGGGACCTCGATGCCGCACGACGTGTAGTTATTCTTGCGTGTGAGCGGATGCACCACCGACGAGCGCAGCGGATGCTCCTTCGTCGCGCGTTCACAGCCCTTGCGAATCGCGGCCTTCAGCGCGTATCCATCGAACTCGACGTTGCGCCCGATTGCAACGTTGTAGATCGGAATACCCGTGTCCTGGCACAACAGGTTTTTGTTATCTTCCGCCACCGCGATGTTCGTGCGCATCGTGTCTAGCACTCGCCGCGCGACAGTCGATGTTTCCGCCGCCGACAGCTTCTCGATACCCGCTTTCACGTCGGGCGGAAGCAGTTTCAGCGCGCGAATATAGAGTTCTTTGGAGGCTTCCTCGACTGCACCCAGGTCCAGTTTCATGATCGTCACATCCAGTTCGATTGATTGTGGGGATTGCGCAGGCGCTAATGCACGAGCGCCAGCAGGAACGCAAGGCCCGTACAGGTACTCGCCCCGAGCCCTAGCGCGAGCCAGTTCTTCCTCAGACCCGTCCACGGCAGGAACTCGATCAGCAACAGGCGGATTCCCCCCATGAGGTGCAGCGACAACAGCACGACGAGCCCCCATTCGCCAAACTTGAAGACAGGCTGGTCCGTGTACCGGAGAAAGCCGTCGAGCGACGCTTCTCCGTTGATCGCGTGCCCGATCGCCCAGAAGTGAACGGGCAGAAAGAGCGCGAGCCCCAGGCCCGAGAGCCGATGCACAAGAAAAGCCCAGTAAGCGGGGTGAGTACGCGCTCGATAGTCATTCTTTCGCATCACAAGACGACTCCATAAACTGCGCGTAGCCCCATTACCGCCAGGCCAGCGGAGATTGCGACACTCGCAGCCCAAGCGGAACGGCCTCTCCAGTTCAGCCACTCTTCCGCGATCCGAAGCAAACCGATAGGGACATGTATCGCGCACGAAATCACGAACGCGGTATAAAAGAGTCCGAAGAAAATACTCCCATGCGTGCGGCCGAGCAGCGCGGACGCAGTCAATCCGCTATGCACCGCATAGATAATCACGGCGAGATGAACGAATACGCAGCAGGCAAGCACGGTTGCGCTCAGACGTTGCCAGTACCAGAGGCGTGCCTGGGTTTTCAGCGTCATCGCATGCATCACAGATCCCCCTCGCGCGCCGCCTTCATCGTCATGCGCTTCAGGCCCGCGATGCCTGCTGTCGGCGACAGATGTTTGGGGCAGCGTTCAGTACAGGTGCCTTGCGTGTGGCACGAGTGACAGCCGGCGTCGCCGGCTACGGCGCGCAAGCGTTCGATCTTTTGTACGTCGCGTTCGTCGTTGACAAGCGTCCATGCACGATTGAGGGCAGCGGGGCCCAGATAGTCGGGGCGCCACGTGACCACGTCGCAGGACGAGTAGCACACGCCGCAACCGATACATTCGATGCCCGCGTCCGCTTCCTTTCTCTGCGCGCTATCCGGGCGCACAGGCGCGAAGTCTTCATGACGCGTGTGGTCGCCGGCGAAGCGCCCTTTGGCACGGCTCCACTTGTCGAAGAAAGTGCTCATGTCGGTAACGAGATCTTTGATCACTGGCAGATTCGACAGCGGTGCGATTTCGAGCTCGTTATTGATAGCCACTTTCGAGACGTGGGTGCGGCATGTCCAGCGCGCCTTCCCGTTGACATTCATCGCGCAGGAGCCGCACATGCCTACCCGACAGGCAAAACGGTACGCCAGATCGGGCTGCATCTGGCGCTGGATGAATGTCACGACGTCCAGTACCGTTTGACTCTCGTAACGTGGCACTTCGTAGCCGACCAACCCTCCGCTGGTTCCGCTTCTCCATACCTTGACGTGAAGCTTGTCCGTATTCATGGCGTGTCTCTTGAATATTGGTGGCGCAATCCAAAAGATTGCGTGCATCCATTATTGAGTAAGCCATCGCCAGGAAAAACCGAATAATTATCGGCTTGAGCTAAAGGATTTCTACACCTCGCTCGGAACACGGCGCAGTTTCAGCGTGTGCGCGAGACGGGCATTGTCACGTTCCTTTTCGAGGCCGGAAATAACCAGTGTCGCGACGGAATTGCCGATCATGTTGGTGACGGCCCGGATCTCCGAAATGAAGCGGTCGACGCCGAGGATCAGCGCAGCACCCTCGATCGGAATGTGTTTGAACGCGGTAAGCGTGGCCAGAAGCGTGACGAACCCTGCACCGGAGACACCCGCCGCCCCTTTCGAGCTGATCATGGAAAGAACCATGAGGGCGATCTGCTCGCCCCACGACATCGGTACGTTGTAAGCCTGTGCGATGAACATCGCGCAGATGACCTGCGCCACGCATGTGCCGTCGAGGTTGAACGAGTAGCCCATTGGCATGACGATCCCGACGACCTGCTTGGGACAACCCATCGCCTCCAGCTTTCGGATCAATTGCGGAAACACCGATTCAGACGAGGTAGTAGCCAGAACCAGCAGGATTTCGCCCTTCAGATGATTCAGCAGTCTGAGCAACCTGAACCCGCTCATTCTGCAAATCGTTCCA
This sequence comes from Burkholderia sp. E7m39, assembly GCA_001319865.1. Taxonomy (GTDB): domain Bacteria; phylum Pseudomonadota; class Gammaproteobacteria; order Burkholderiales; family Burkholderiaceae; genus Paraburkholderia; species Paraburkholderia bengalensis. Next base: position 28,332 of record BBSL01000267.1, read on the forward strand.
AGCACGACGACGAGAAAGAAGAATGTCGCCACATACACGGTAATGAGCAGCATGCCGAGTGAATGCAGCGCCGACAGGCCGTACTTTCCGACTGCAAAGCCCATCGCGCCCAACGCGCCCAGCGGGGCGAGCTTCATGATGAAGCCGACGATCTTGAAGAGTACTTCGGATATGCCGTCGAAAAACGTCAGCAGCGGCTTGCCCTTCTCCCCGAGGTACGACAGACCCACGGCAAATAGACACGCAATGACGACGATCTGCAGCATGTCACCCGACGAGAACGGACTCAGAAAGCTGGACGGGATAATGTTGAGAAGAAAGCCGACGAGTCCTTCTTCGTGATGCATCACGGTCTGGAACTGCGCCAACGCATGAACGTCCGCTGCGCCTGGTTCGAGATTCATGCCGACGCCGGGCCCGATCAGATTCACCATCAACATGCCGACCAGCAGTGCAAGCGTCGTGACCACTTCGAAATAGATGAAGGTCTTTCCGCCGATGCGCCCCAATGTCTTCATATCGCCGATCTGCGAAGCGCCGCATACGATGGTGGTGAAGATCAGCGGCGGCGTGATCATCTTCACAAGCCTGATGAACGCATCGGATAAGGGCTTCAGGGACTGGCCAAAGGCGGGGAAGAAATGTCCTATTGCGACACCGATCACGATGGCGATCAGGACCTGGAAATAGATGTGCTTGGTGAGTCGACGCAACATGGTGTCTCCTTGGTCTCATCGATTCCGCTATAGCAAGGCGTCGATGAGCGACATGCCAGTCTGGCGTGAGCTGGCATTCCAACCAGTTGTGGCGCCGTCCCAAGGCTCGTCTCTTGCGGGCGAATTGCCTTGGGACGGCTCGTGCGTTGATGCTGAAAATGGGGCTTGTGCGAGGGCGCGATAACCGCGATAACGTCAGGCGCTTTCGAACCGGCGAGTGAGCGTGAACGCGCGCTCCTTTGCCGAAGCCGCGACGATGTCCATGCAGTGGGCGTCCCGCTTCGCGCCCGCTTTGAAGTCCTTCCCCAAGGCGACACCAGCCGTCTCACTACATTCGTGCAATACCGCGTCACTCATTTGTATTCCTCATTCAAAATGACTAGAACAATATCGACATACTCCCCGCAGATTTCTTAAGTCAGTATGAATTCGCAAAAAGCACATTCATGAAAAAATCGAATAGATTCCAGACGCGGATCGAACGATCAGATTCAGCGCCGCGATGATCAATACAATCCACAACAGCATCAGCACACTGCCCGTCGAAATCGCATTGCGCAACCTTGCGCCGATCACGAGCCCCACCGCGCCGCACGGCAGTAGCCATCCTGCGAGGTGCAATACCGCCGGGTTGCGATACAGACCCGACATGCTGAAAAGCAGCAATCGTGCAATGGCCGTCAGGGTAATGAGCGTACTAATCGTCGCGCGCCGTTGATCGGCATCGCTCAGGCGGCCTGCCAGATAAATCGTGTACACCGGCCCGCCTGTACCGAATACCGCCGTCAGGCAACCACCAAAAAAGCCCAGCGGAAGCGCCCACCCGCCGCCGATCCTTCGAAATTCCCCGCGCGACATCACCCGCCAAAGCGAATAACACAACAGGCACACGCCAAGAATGAGTTCAAGCGGCTTTTCCGGCACGGACACGAGAACCGTCACGCCGAGTACCAGCCCGATGCACAGCCAGGGTCCAAGCCGGCCAAGCTCCTGAGCCTGGACAGCTTTCAGATTGCGCAGGCCGACGAGCATCCCCGCAACCAGGTCGAGTACCAGCATCACGGGCGTGGCAGTGCGCAGAGGAACCAGCTGGGTCAACATCGGAATGGCGACGATCGAAGAACCGAAACCCGTCATGCCGTACACCAGATAGGCCAACGTGACGATTCCACCTGCTGCGAACATCGAGGTGACATCGATTCCTGTATTGGCGAGTTCCATTTGCGCATGCAGCCAGGCAATCATCGGGAAAGGGCCTCGTCCGTACCAGTCCGTATTGCAGGGAATTGAGTTGTGACGCGATGCCGACCTCAGGCCACGTCATGCGGCACGTACTGCCCCAAGTATTATGCTTTCGGCTTCACTAAAGAAAAACGCAGTAATGGTTTTCCTGAGACCAAATAAAACTTTATGTCCGTATCATGTGATGATCGGATCAGTACTCAGCAGCGCACCCAGAGCAATGCCATCCATCCGTACCCTGAAAATCTTCCTGTCGGTCGCGCGGTGCGGAACGTTTGCAGCCGCGGGAAACCAGGTTGGCCTTACGCCAGCCGCGATCGGACTCCAGATTCGCGCGCTCGAAAGCGACCTCGACGTCCAGCTGTTCGACCGTAACGCGCGGGCGGCGGTACTCAACCCTGTCGGCCGCGCATTGATCCCCGAGATCGAAGAGATCGTGCGCCGCTATGAATTGCTCGAAGCGTCCGCAGGCGGTGGCGAGATGTCGGGAACGGTGGTCGTCGGCGCGCTCGTGTCCGCATTGATGGGTGCGTTTGCGGACGCGTTGTGGTCGATACGTCAACATCATCCTCGCCTCGATGTGCATCTGCTCGCGGGCATGTCCAGCGATTTCGCGCGCAAAGTCGAGGTCGGCGAACTGGATGCCGCCGTCGTCACGCAGTCGCCGCGGCAACTGCCGTCCAGCCTTCTCTGGACGCCGCTCTACTCCGAGCCGATGATCCTGATCATGCCGAGTGCCCCGCACTTCGAACTGCCTCGCGAGCAAAATGAAATTCTGCGCCAGGCGCCCTTCATGCGCTTCGATCGCAGCACGTGGACCGGGCATCTCGTGCAGGACGTGCTGGATCGATGCGAAGTACAGGTCAACGAAGCCATGGAACTCAATTCCGTCGAAGCCATCGTGGCGCTCGTGCGTCAGGGCTTCGGTATTTCGATCGTCCCGGAACTTGCGAACGTCGACTTTGCCAACGACAAGGCACTCACGGTGATGACGCTGGACGGCGTCGACGTTCGTCGCCATGTGGGTCTCCTCGAACGCGTCAAGCACGGGCGGATGGCCTTTACGGAAGCAATCAAAAACTACTTCGCCGGAGCATAGGCATCGGCATAAGTATCGGCCGCGTGCTTTGCGCAATCACGCAGCGAGCGCCTGCAACTGACCAAACAGCGCGTCGGGAATCTCGATGCCGTCACGGGCGGCTGCCTGCGCAAGACTCAGGCGTCGCTGCCCGGGCAGGCGCACGTCCGGGTCGTGAAGCATGATCTCGACAAGGCATTCGACGCGCGACAGATAAGCCGCATTGCCTGCCAGCGCATCAGGATCGATCGCCCAGAACAGATGCCCGATCCGCGACTTCTCGCCCTCTTCCGTCAGGAACGAACCGGCCTCGTAACCGAAGTTCGCGCCGGCCAGCGCGGCAGCCAAGAGTTCAACCGTGAGCGCGAGCATTGCGCCCTTCGCGCCGCCGAACGGCAGCATCATGCCGTCGAGTGCGGCTTTGGCGTCGGTGGTCGGCAAGCCGTCACGCGTCGTCGCCCAACCCTCGGGAATCGCCTTGCCCTCGCGTGCGGCGACCATGATCTTGCCGCGCGCCACATTCGACAGCGACAGATCGATCATCAACGGCTCGCCGTCGCGGCGCGGAAACACGGCCGCCATCGGGTTGGTGCCGAACAGAGGACGACGGCCGCCCCATGCCGGCATCGCAGCGGGCGTGTTGCTGAACGCGAGCCCGACGAGGCCCGCCTTTCCGACCGCCTCCAGGTGATACGCGCTCGCGCCCAGATGATGGCTGCGCCTGACGCTTGCGACGGCGCTGCCATGCTCGCGCGCGTGACCGATCAGCGTTTCGATTGCAAGCTCGCAGGCGGGAAAGGCCATGCCATCCGCTGCGTCGATCAGCACAGCCGCGTTGCGAGCGGTGACGATTGCTGGTTTCGCCTGCGGGTTCACGCGGCCGTTGCGCAACTGCGCGATATACATCGGCAGCCGCGACACGCCATGCGATGACAGACCGCGCTCGTCCGCGTACACGAGCGCGCGCGCCGTCGCCGATGCCGTTTCCGTGGTGGCGCCCGCGTTCAGCATGGCGCGGCTGGCCAGTGCGAACAGTTCGCCGGATGCAATACGTGTCATGTCGATACCTTTTCCGATTGTTGTGAGTGACGTCTGTGGTCGAGCAGCGCCTGCTTCACGCGCGCCGCGACGAGCGTGCTGACACGCTCGTTCGATTGCACGGTGAGCCCGGCGATATGCGGCGTCAGAATCAGGTTCGGCGCACCCGCAAGCGGTGACGCGGCCTTCAGTGGTTCGTCGGCGAACACGTCGAGCGCGGCGCCGCCAAGGCGCCCTTGCCGCAGCGCTTCGGCGAGTGCGGTTTCGTCGATCACGCCGCCCCGCGACGTGTTGATCACGGCGGCATGCGGCTTGAGCATCGATAGACGATCGGCGTCGAGCAGGTCGCGCGTCGCGTCGATCAATGGAACATGAACCGAAACCACATCCGCTGTCCGCAGCGCGTGCTCGAATGTGACGCATTGCGCGCCCGTCTCGCTCCAGCACGCGGCGCTCGGGGGCTGCTGCGGATCATAGCCCACCACCCGCATGTCGAGCGCGTGCGCCAGCCGCGCGACGAGCTGCCCT
>BBSL01000268.1 GCA_001319865.1 Burkholderia sp. E7m39
ATCCCGCCAAAGCCGATGACGGCCATCGTGCTGCCCGCGAGTTCACGTCCCGACGACAGCGCCGCGCGCGGCCATTCGCCTGCCGCGACCGACGCGCTCGACAGATACGCACGGCGCAACAGCATCAACGCGGTCGCGATCACATATTCAGCAACCGCGCGCGCATTCGCCCCCGTTGCGGGAAACACCTGCACGCCACGCTGCGCGCACGCCGCGAGATCGATGTTGTCGAGCCCGACACCCAGACGTCCCACGGCGACCAGGCGCGGCGCGTCATCGAGCAACGCGGGCGTGACCTGTGTGCGGTTGCGCACGATCAGCGCATCGGCATCGTCCAGCAGCGAGCGCAACGCGTCGGGCCGATCGACGAGCGTGGCATCGGCATGCACTTCGAAATGGCTGGCAAGCGATTCGACGGCGCTAGCGTCGATGAACTCGCTGATAATTATCTTCATGCGGTCGGTCCTCAATTCGAGCGCTCCCGTGCGTAGGCAGGCGGCGTTCTCTCGCTCGTGCCGGCGGTTTGTTCTTCGTCGTCTTTGCTGCGTGGCGCGAGCGGCGCGGCCAGCGTCCTGCGGGCGACCTCCGCATCGAACACGCCTTCCCAGCGCGCGACGACGATGGTCGCGACGGCATTGCCGATCAGGTTGACGATCGCGCGGACCTCGTTGAGCACGCGGTCGATACCGATGATCAGCGTGATGCCTGCAACGGGGATGATGTTGTGCGTCGAGAGCGTCGCCGTCAGCGCAACGAGCGCCGCGCCCGCCACGCCCGCTCCGCCCTTCGATGTCACCATCAGGATCGCGAGCAGGCCGATCTGCTGCACCAGCGACAGATGCGTGTTGGTGGCCTGCGCGATGAAGAGCGACGTCATCGTCAGATAGATGGCCGCGCCGTCCAGATTGAACGAATAGCCTGTCGGCAGCACGAGACCGACGACGGGCCGTGGACAGCCGAGGCGTTCGAGCTTCTCCATCAGGCGCGGCAGGACCGATTCCGTCGTCGACGTGCCGAGGACGATCAGCAGTTCCTCGCGCAGATATCGCAGCAACGGCCACAGACCGACGCCCGCCCAGCGGCAGATCGAGCCCAGCACCAGCACGATGAACAGGATGCTCGTCAGGTAGAAGCAGACGATCAGCAAGCCCAGTTGCTGCAATGTGCCGATGCCGTATTTGCCGACCGTAAACGCCATTGCGCCGAATGCGCCGAGCGGCGCGAGCCGCATGATCATCTCGACGATCTTCATCAGTGCTTCGCCGCTCTGTTCGATCACGCGCGACAGGAAGCGGCTGCGGCGCGACATGATGGACAGCGCAATGCCGAACAGCACGGAGAACAACAGCACCTGCAACAGATTGCCCCGCGCGAACGCGCCGATGACGGAGTTCGGCACGATCTCATCGAGAAAGCTCTGCGATGCCGCCGTGTGCACTTCAGCCACATAATGACTGACGGCTTGCGTATCGAGCGTCTTCGGATCGATGTTCAGCCCTTCGCCCGGATGCAGCACGTTCGCGACGGCGAGACCGATGAGGAGCGCAACCGTCGTCACGGCTTCGAAGTAGAAGATCGTCTTGATGCCGACACGCCCAACATGCTTGAGATTTTCCATCCGCGCGATGCCAACCGACACGGTGCAGAAAATCACTAGTGTGATGAGCATCTTGATGAGGCGGATGAAGGTGTCGCCGAAGGGCTTCATCTGCACGCCCCAATCCGGCGAGAGATAGCCGACGAGAATGCCGGCCGCGAGTCCGATCAGAACCTGCACATAAAGATGTTTGAGCACGCGCAAGATGGTGTCTCCTCCACTCGCTGCTGCTTGAAATGAGCAGCCTCGCGCGCCTTGTACCGGGCTTCTGTGGCCCGCTTTTGCAATGACGCGCGTGCTGCAGCGAAACTGCGTTCGCGAAGCCCGACGCACTCAAATCGGGCCGACGGGCTTCATGGGGACGACGCCACGCGAAATCAGGCGCTTTCGAACAGGCGCGTAAGTACGAACTCGCGGTGACCGAGTGCTTCGGCCGACGTCCAGCGGCCGTTGGCCGTCGCAAGCATCGTCTCGAGCAGCTTGTCTCCCGCCTGGTCGAGGTTCTGCTCGCGCTGCAGCAGGCCCGACACGTCCACGTCGATGTGCTCGCCCATCGTGCGCACCGTGCGCGGGTTCGCGCAGATCTTGATGACGGGCACGATCGGATTGCCGATCACGTTGCCCTGACCCGTCGGGAAGAAATGCACCGCGAAGCCGGACGCCGCGCACAGCGTCACCATCTCGGCGGCCGCCGAAGACGAATCCATGAACCACAGACCCGGATGCGTCGGCGGCTCGGCCTTGTCCAGCACGCCGTCGACTCGGCACTTCTTGCCGATCTTCTGGATATTGCCCAGCGCCTTCTCTTCGATCGTCGTGAGGCCGCCTGCGATGTTGCCCTTGGTCGGCTGCGATTCGGACAGGTCGTCGGTCTTCCAGCGGTTGATCATGTCCTGATAGCGGTCGAACATGAACTGGAAGCGCTCGCGCACCTGGTCGTTCGCGCAGCGTGCCGCGACGAGCTGCTCGCCGCCCGTGAGTTCCGACGTCTCACCGAACACGAGCGTCGTGCCCAGCCCATACAGCTTGTCGAACGCATTGCCAACCGTCGGATTCGCGCCGCAACCCGAGGTGGTATCCGACTCGCCGCACTTGGTCGATACCCACAGATCCGAGATCGCGCATTCTTCGCGATCGAGCGTGCTTGCCCACTGCACCATTTCCTTCGCGGCCTTCGATGCGCGCATGATCGTGTCATGGTCGCCGTGCAGCTCGATGCCGAAGCCCATCACTGGCTTGCCCGACTTCGCAATGCCGTCGACGACGCGCTTGGTCCAGCCCTCTTCGATGCCGATCACCACGACGCCCGCGACGTTCGGGTTGCAGCCCGCGCCGATCAGCGTGCGGAAATGCAGATCGAGGTCGGCGCCGAACTGCAGGCGGCCATATGGATGAGGCAGCGCCATCGTGCCTTTGATGTTGTTCTCGACGGCCTGTGCGGCGGCATTCGACAGGTCGTCGACGGGCAGGATGATCACATGGTTACGCACGCCAACGCGTCCGTTCGTGCGGCGGTAGCCGCGGAATGTGGTGTTCTGGTCAATCACGCTCATGATCGGGTCTCTTCAGTCTGCTGTGTTCAAGGAATGGTCGTCTGCAAGACGCGTCCGTCCGCTCCGCTGACAGGGCGGCGATCCGCACAGTCCTGCGTCGGCTTACCAGCGCTTCGTCTTGATGTTGTGCACGTGAGCGTGCTCGCCCGCCGTGATCGGCGCCACCACCTTGCCGATATCGACGCCGTACTTGTAGACCGTGTCGCCGATGGCCATGTCCTTGAGCGCGACCTTGTGGCCAATGGGAATGTCCTGCTTCGCCGCGACCGTGATGACCTCGTCGTCGTCCATGATCCAGGCGTTGAGCTTGGTGCCTGCCTTGATGCCCTCCACTACCGCGACACCAACGGTGTCCTTGGCCTCGTGCAGCACGATATGAATCGTCCTGCGCGACGACTGCGCGTTTTCTGTCTGTTGCGATGCTCCAGCTGCGTGGCTCATTGTGGGTGTCTCCAGTTGCGTTGACAGGGGTGTTAGGTCGTCAGCATGGAGTGCATCTTAGGACGCACTCATCTATATGTCAACCATATCATCTATATGTGTAAGATGACTGGGATGAGGTAGAATGCGTACCATAACGACGCACAGCAACAGGAAAGAAGAGGACACAGCCATGAACACGGTGACCATCGGGCCGGACCACGCGAACAGCGTCATGGGCAAGCCCACGATCGGCGGCACGCGCTACAAGGAAGTAAAGAATGCGATGCTCGCCGCGCTTTCGACGCAGGAGTGGAAAGGTGGCGAAGTCATACCGTCGGAGAAACGGCTGGCCGAACGTTTCGGCGTGTCGATCGGCACGTTGCGCAAGGCGATCGACGAACTCGTCGCTGAAAATATCCTCGTGCGTCATCAGGGGCTCGGCACGTTCGTCGCGCAGCATCAGCGCGACCGGCACTTTTTCCGCTTCTTCCGCGTGGTGCGCCAGGACGGCGACAAGACCTATCCGACCGTGAGCCTCGTGTCCTTCAAGAAGGGCAAGGCAACGCGCGAGATTGCCGCGATGCTCGGCATCGAGCCGAATGCGCGCATCTTCATGTTCGTCAACCGGCTTGCGCTGCATGGCGCAACGGTGATGATCGACAATATCGCTGTTCCGGAGGCGCGTTTTCCGGGCCTGACAGAAGCGGCACTGCGCGAGCGACCCAGCACGCTATACAACTTCTACCAGGACGCGTTTCATATCAACGTCGTTGGCACCGAAGAACGTCTACGTGTGGCGGTGGCGAGCGAAGTTGAAAGCGATCTGCTTGACGTGCCCCGCAACACGCCTTTGCTCGAAATCAGACGTGTCGCGTATTCGTATCATCAGATGCCTGTGGAAGTTCGCATTTCTCACGTCAACACGGCGCACTATGAATATGTCGGCCCCTCTGCGTCGCATGAAGAACCTCTATGACTCTGCCCGCAGCCCGATGAAGTTCGTTACCGCGTCCCCGAAGGCAGCGACCCGGTTCTACGGACGCGCCATGCCGCATTGACGGTTTCTCTTTGCGATCCGCGGTCTCTCGCTCCCCGCGGCTGAGTCTCCGTCACAGACGAACCATTCTTTGGTTGTCTAGGCGACAAATTTTCGAAAAATTTGCTCTTGTATCAATGTCTTCGCCGTTGGCCTGACGGCCCTCCACGCGTTTTTCCTGCAGGGCAATTCGCTACAGTGCTTCCTGTATATGGCGATTCGCGAGCGCCAGTGCGGATTCTTCCTCAGCCAGAAGGGTCACGGTAGTCTCCGCGTTCGAGATAACCGCCACAAACATTGCGCTTGCGGCATCCAATGACACCCGTTGGCAATGATGTAGCTTTCGCGCGCAGTTTGCCAGCCGCCGACTGGACGTTCGCGGCTTCGTAGACG
>BBSL01000269.1 GCA_001319865.1 Burkholderia sp. E7m39
CGAGTCGTGGAAACTCAGAGGAAATCCGACGATCAGTACTGATGCGCCGATCCGGACGGAATCCCCAGACGTCACGATGTGTCCGGGACCGAAAGCACGGAAGACGGCGCCGCGCGGTAGTTGTGCGCGCGGAATTTCCAGAAGAGCGACGTCGATCTCGCCGCCCCTATCAGTTGCCTGACCGTAGAACGAAGGAAAACTGTCCCCGTTGCGCCAGGAATTGTGTCAATGTCGGGCGCCCGGCTTGTTGCTCGGTGAAATTCGCTGATTGTTCAGATACTTACTGGCGAAGGAATTGTGTCACTGCTCGCGAACTGCTTGACGGAGCCGTCCATCGCAGCAAATCTGCGGAGCAGACATTGCTCCCCACGGATCCGCACTCGCAATAACCCGTGACTCGATACGGGATCGGTTCGCCGCTTGCCACCCCTGCCGTCATCCGAGGCAGCACTCAAGATAACGACGTGCAAATGCACGGCGGTGTTGCGGCTTCATCGGTTCCGCGTTTTCCGGCTTCCACGCGCCACCGAAGGCAAATGAGGCCAGTGACACATTTCCTTCGTTCTACGCGAAGTGAGCGGCAATACGATGGGGCAGTTTTTCGTGCGACGCGATGCCGACGGCTCGATGCGCTGGTGGCTGTCGGTGCAGGGCAAGGGTGACAAGGAACGGCTGGTTCCCGCGACCCGTGAACTGATGACCGAACTATCCCGCTACCGGCAGTCGCTGGGGATGACGGCGCAGCCCTCGCCCCACGAAGCGACTCCTTTGCTGCTGGCAATCGGCAGCACGGCGGACGAGAGTGCGACGAAGGCGGCGAGAGGCGCAGGCGGACGGACCTCAGACGGCAACCATACGGCACCGACCCGGCCGCTGACGCGGGCGGCCGTGCACACCATCGTCAAGGAGGTGTTTGCTCGCGCCGCCGGGCGGCTACGCTAGCGTGGCAGCGAACAGGCTGCACGCGCGGACCTGCTGGAAAAGGCGTCGGCGCACTGGCTGCGGCACACGGCCGGCTCGCACATGGCCGACCGTCAGGTGGACCTGCGGCATGTGCGCGACAACTTCGGGCATGCGTCGCTAACGACGACGAGCATCTACCTGCACGTCGACGAAGATTGCCGGCATCAGGAAACCGACGAGAAACACCGCATCGACTGGTGACCGATGGACGGTCGGTTGAACCGTGATCGACGCAGTCTTGTCAGCCATGGAAACGATCGAATCTGAACCCCAAGTCACCGCGAATCGCCGCGGTGTGGCGTTCACCCTTGTGCACCAGGGACGTCCTGTCGAATGCGCCGTCGCGACCGCTGCGCTCGAAGCCTGGTTCTGGTTCGAGCCACGGGCCACCGAGGCACGGATGCTGAAAACATTCGGCGACGGCTACCGGCGCATCCGCGCCATCGCCGAACGCAAGCTGCTGGCCCATCCCGTCCCGACGCTCGAACTGACCCCCGACGATTTCGCGCGCCCCCGAGGGGCCCTGCCCCATTGATGCAGGTCCTCACTGCGCGATCCGCCACCAGCCACCGCACCGGCCGGCTGAAGAAAAAACCCGCCCTCTCATCGAGACCGGCGGGCCTTGAGCGCTGATCTGACGCGATGGACAATGTTTGCGCTCGTCGCATAGTCGCGCGTAAATGGATGGGCGGGCGAACGACGGGCGCAGTCGCCCTTTGCAGCTTACGTTAACGGCCACGCGCATCCCTGTGGCGACGACGACCGATCATGTCCCAGAGCTTTTTCGCCTGCGCCTGTGCAGACCGCATGTGCTCGTCCCGTTGAACCTGTGTCTCTCCGTGTGCCGTGTCATCCGGTGCGCCCGTCAATGGACGCCGCCTGAAAATATCAGAGAACTTTCGGGTCATGGCAACCTCCGATACGGCAGCGATGCCGTATTAACAGTGTAGGTCGCTCGTCGGGTGCTGTGAGTTGAACGGGTCACCCGCTAACGCGTCTTCAGATCGCGCCCGATACAAACCCAACTCCCCGCGTCACATCAATGCCTCACGGCACATTCGAAGGTGGCATCAGGCTGCGCTCTGATGCCGCAGTGGTCCAAAAGCGGACCACACGCGGCAGGACACTGACGTGTGCAGTGCGTCGACCCGAACACTGCGCTGCGAGCACGGCGTGTGCGCGGAGGGCGACGGTCTGAACCGAATCCGACGGGCGGGAGCAATCCGCCGGGCCTTTAGGCACGGACAGACGAGGAAACAGGGGAGATTCAGGTGCCCGGGGTACGGGCACCTTCGGCCTAAGCCATCAGCGTAGCGCGTAATCTGATAAAACAGACCGATCGCATTGGCGCGCCGTGGTTTGCCAAAAGGCCATCGGCCAATGCTTCGATCAGTACTTGTAGACGCCCCAACCCGATTTCCGTCCGAGGCGTCCCGCCGCCACCAACTCACGCAACATTGGGCACGCGCGGTATTTCGAATCGCCGAAATCCTTCATGTATACGTCCATCACTGAAAGACACACGTCGAGGCCTACCAAGTCCGCGAGCGCAAGCGGTCCGATCGGATGATTGGCTCCCAGTTTCATGCCCGCGTCAATTTCTTCAGCGCTCGCGACGCCCTCCGCCAGCACGAAAAACGCCTCGTTTATCATGGGTACGAGGATACGATTGACTACGAATCCCGGGGAATTCGTAACGATGATCGGTGATTTTCCAAGTCGAACGGTCAGGTCGCGCACGGCCTCTACGGTAGTCGTGTCCGTTTGCAGACCGCGGATGATCTCCACGAGTGGCATCATTGGCACGGGATTGAAGAAATGCATCCCGATGAAGCGCGACGGATCGGCGAGCACAGCGCCAAGCGCAGTGATGGAGATCGACGAGGTGTTCGACGCGATGACGGCATCTGCGCGCGCCAGCGACTCAATCTGCTTCAGAATGCGGATTTTTACATCGACGTTTTCAGTCGCGGCTTCGACGACGATGTCGGCGGTAGCGAGGCGCTGATAGTCGGTCGAAGTTTCGATGCGTAAGAGCGCCGCGTCGCGGGTTTCGGCGCTCAGTATTTCTTTCTCGACAAGACGGCCAAGGCTCGACGTGAGCGTGGACAGCCCTTTTGCGAGCGCCTCGTCGGTGACATCGATCATCACCACCTTCAGTCCCGCAACAGCGGCGGCCTGCGCGATGCCGCCACCCATTGTCCCGGCACCGACCACAGCCAATGTTTCGATTTTCATATGCGTTCCTCATGCATGAATCACGCGCAAAATGCCGGCTAACGAAAGTTCTCGAAGATTGCGGCAATGCCCTGACCACCGCCGATACACATGGTGACGAGCGCGTAACGGCCGTTAATTCGTTGCAACTCATGCAGCGCCTTGACTGTAATGAGTGCGCCCGTCGCTCCGATCGGATGGCCAAGCGAAATACCTGAGCCGTTCGGATTGACCTTCGCCGGATCGAAGCCGAGTTCTTGCGTGACTGCGCAAGCCTGAGCCGCGAAAGCCTCGTTCGCCTCTATCACGTCGAGATCACCGACAGAAAGACCCGCGCGCTGCAGCGCGATACGCGTAGCGGGCACAGGACCGATACCCATGTATTGGGGATCAACACCAGCGTGCGCATATGCGACCAGCCGCGCCATCGGCACGAGACCGTGACGTTCCGCCGCATCACTCGACACCATCAAAACGGCGGACGCCGCATCATTGATGCCCGAAGCGTTGCCTGCTGTCACTGTCCCATTCTCTTTTGCGAAGACTGGTTTGAGCTTCGAAAAATCGTCGGGGGCCGCATCGTTGCGCACGTGCTCGTCAGTGTCGAAAACGACTTCGCGACCCTTGATGGTGCGCACCATCGGTACGATCTGGCTCGTAAAACGGCCTTCAGCAATTGCACGCTCGGCACGACGGTGCGACTCGAGCGCGAGTGCGTCCTGCTGCTCGCGGGAGATGCCATACTTGCGCGCGACGTTTTCCGCCGTCATGCCCATCGGCACCGTCTTGAATGGATCGTTCAGCGCACCGAGCATCATGTCAATCAGACGCGAATCGCCCATACGCGAACCAAAGCGCGCTTCGGTGGCGAGATACGGCGCACGGCTCATATTCTCGGCGCCCGCGCCGATCGCGACGTCCGCATCGCCAAGCATGATCGTTTGTGCCGCCGACACGATCGCCTGCAGGCCCGACCCGCACAAGCGGTTCACGTTTAAGGCGGGCGTTGTGTCGGGGATACCGGCTTCGATGGCGGCGACGCGGGAGAGATACAGATCTCTTGGTTCAGTGGCGATGACGTTGCCGAACACAACGTGCCCGACATCTCTGGGGTCGACACCCGTGCGCGCCAGCACTTCCCGCACGACGGTCGCGCCGAGTTCCGTCGGTGTGAAGTCCTTGAGACTGCCGCCGAATTTACCAATCGCCGTGCGCACACCGCCGACGACCACAACTTCTCTCGTCATAGCTTCTTCTCCATGAGTTAGCGCGACGCAGCTTATGACGTCGTGCCCGTTGAGGGCTTACATGTTCGGATAGTTTGGACCGCCGCCACCTTCGGGCGTGAGCCACACAATGTTTTGGGTCGGGTCCTTGATGTCACAGGTCTTGCAGTGGATGCAGTTTTGCGCGTTGATCTGCAAGCGATCCTCGTTTGCGTCGTTCTTGACGAACTCATAGACACCGGCCGGGCAGAAGCGCGCTTCAGGACCACCGTACGTTTGCAGATTGAGGATAGTGGGTACGTTCGGGTCTTTCAGCGTCAAATGTGAGGGCTGGTTCTCTTCGTGATTCGTGTTCGAGATGAACACGGAAGAAAG
>BBSL01000270.1 GCA_001319865.1 Burkholderia sp. E7m39
CCTTGCGGCTCGGCGCGCGTGCGCACCAGCGCGAGGTCGGAGCCCGCCTGCGGCTCGGTCAGGTTCATCGTGCCCGTCCATTCGCCGGAGATCAGCCGGGGCACGTAGGTCTTTTTCTGCGCTTCGCTGCCCGCCGTGAGCAGCGCTTCGATGGCGCCGTCGGTCAGCATCGGGACAGAGCGCAAACGACATGTTTGCTGCATGAAACATCTCGATGCAGGCGGCGGCGATGAGCTTCGGCAAACCTTGCCCCTCATATTCGACAGGATGCTGCACGCCCTGCCAGCCGCCGGCGGCGAACTGGCGGAAGGCGTCGGCAAAACCGGGCGTCGCGCTGACGTGGCCGTCCTTCCAGCTGCTCGGGTTCTTGTCGCCTTCGACGTTCAACGGCGCCAGCACCTCGCCGCACAGCTTCGCAGACTCTTCGAGCACCGCTTGCGCGGTTTCAAGCCCTCCTTCTTCTAAGCCCGGCAGCTTCGCGACCGCTTCGATACCGCTCAGTTCGCCGAGCACGAAAAGCATGTCCTTGAGAGGGGCGATGTAACTCATGGTGACTCTTCCAATGGGCGGTCAATGGATCACTGCAACGATGCCCGAAGAAATAAACGGAGCACCCGGTGACTTTGTGTGTTGATCGTACCGATGTATCTCGGGATAAGACTGTCCGAATCGGACTGCGCAATGACAAATCTGGCCACTTCGGAAAGGAAAGATCCTTTGAAGGCTCACTACGAATGCCACCGAAACCTCTTTAGCAACCCGGACCGGTCATCTCGCTAACGTGTTGCGCCAACCATATCGCCAAATCGCATCCTTCTCCAGCCCCCAAGCCGGGGGGTTAAAAGAGAACACGAACCGTTCATATTGTTGAGGTTACTAAGTCACTGGTAGAAAAAGTCATACGGAAGAAGTGGAGCTATTAGACAGTCAGGACCTCGCTCTTTCGATCGCACGCATGTAGCGATATCTCAATCTCGAAGTTTATGACCGCAATATCGACCTTCCGACTTTGGCCGATTTAGCAAGGTCCTACACGCGGCTTGCGCCGGTCGGTCCGAACCCAGGGTGGGTGTCAAGGTATTGTGACCGCGATGACATCGAGGCAGCCTCCTATCGCGGTGGCCAAACACAACCACGAATCCACTTACTGCGTCGCATGAATCCACTGATTGACGTGTCGAAGCAACGGTCTCATGCCGTCATGGGTTGAGCGATGCCACGCTGCCCGCGGCACAACTCGGCTGTGCGGTGGGTGCTGGTGTTCGCGCGCTCGACGACTTGCTGCATGAGGCGATGTGGTAAGGGCTGTATGCGCGCGTTTCGATAGCCGCCATGCATGAGTTCCAGACGCTCCCAGCGCTCACTCGCGAACTGCCGTCCACAGCCAGACGCGAACACCTCTAAATCAGGTTCATACCATCTTCCGACCTCTCCTGAGCGACGAGACCAGGCAGCCTTGATTAGCGAGACTGCCCTCGATTCTCGCGGAAGACCCCAAATCCGATTTCGAACGAAGCAATATCCACACTTCACTAGAGTCACCACAACAATGAAAAAGCAAATGACCGTAGCGCCGCTACTCCTCTCTGTAGCAGCCATTGCCCACGCACAAAGTTCCGTAACGCTATATGGCATCGCCGATGCCGGCATTGCGTATCGTTCGAACGAACGCACGGGCACGACGGGCAATTACACCGGGCACTCAAACGTCGCGCTGTCGAGCGGCAATCTGTCGGGCAGCCGCTGGGGACTCAGGGGCAATGAGGAGCTGGGCAACGCCTGGAGCGCTCTGTTCCAGCTCGAGACGGCTTCGATATCGCGAACGGCACGTCGGGCCAGAATGGCCGCCTCTTCGGCCGCCAAGCGTTCGTCGGCCTCGCGAATGCGCACTATGGCGCGCTAACGATGGGCCGCCAGTACACATCGTTGACCGATTTCGTAGCTCCGGCCGCACCGGTTGCGTATATTGGCGGTTTTAGTGCGCATCCTGTCGACATCGACGATCTCGACCAAACGACGCGCGTCGACAACTCGGTAAAGTACAGAAGCGCGAGCTACGCGGGCTTCACCTTCGGGGCACTGTACGGGTTTGGTGGTCAGCCGGGCAGCATGAAGCGGCAGAGTACCTGGAGCGTAGGCGCAGGCTACGCCAACGGCCCTCTACATGTCGGCGTCGGTTTCGAGCGCGCGGACAACAGCAAGACGGGCGTCACCGATCCGACCGTGGGCAAGTGGCACAGCTCAGACGATGGCACGTTCAACTCGTCGATCAGCGAGGGCTACGCAAGCGCGCAGACGCAGCAGATAGTCGCGGCAGGAGCGACATACGACTTCGGTACGGTGCTGATTGGCGTGAACTACGGAAACGTGCAGTATCGCGCAGGCGCGAATTCGCTATTCACGGGCCACGCGACATTCAACATTGCAGGCATCTTCAGCCAATATGCGCTGCGTTCGGACACTCATCTGGTTGCGGGTTACGGCTATACGCGTGGCAGCCAAGTCGATGGCGTGCACGATCGTGCGCAGTATCACAACGTTACACTGGGCGCGACATACGATCTCTCGAAGCGTTCGACGGTTTATCTGCTCGGTGCGTATCAGCACGCTTCGGGCATGACGCTGGATATGGCGGGCAATCCCGTCGCAGCGACGGCTTCTGTATCAAGCAAAGGAAACGGCCACTGTTCGGCGGACCAATCGCAGGCCATCGTCGCTGTAGGCTTGCGTCAACGCTTCTGAGCATATCCATTTCTCCATGACGGCCTTACATTACGCGGCCGTTTTGTCGACTACGCTTTGGGATTTGAGAGGGCTTGAAACGCACCAGGCACACGCTCAGCGGCTCTTGTCTACTCGGGACACTGGATCCTCGCGTCGTCCGGGCGGCATGTCGAATGCGAGACCACTTCGCACGGCCTGCATGCGCGAGGTCACGTTCAGTTTTTCGAAGATCTTCTTGAGGTGCCACTTGATCGTCTCTGGCGCGACGCGCAGCGCGCGGGCGATTTCCTTATTCGACAGTCCGCGCGCCACGTAGTCGAGGATCTCCACCTCGCGTGCGCTCAAGTTGCTCACTGCCAGCCCTGACGACAACCGTGCCGGCGCCTTTCTTGCCGCACTCATACACGGCGTAGCAAATGCAGCATGCAGCTCATCGACGTACCAGGCGCTAACGTCCGGAAACCGGCCGAGCACGTTTCTGAATCTCGTCAGTAACGCCGCCGCGTCCGGGCCTTCATCAATGAACGTTCGTACGAGCCCATTTCGCTGGCCATAGGCGAGCGCGTGTGCCATAAGCAACAGTGCAGCGTCACCCTCGCCGCAAGCGTCGTGCGCTAGCGCCGCAAGCAAGGCCGCCTGCGCGGCGAACCACGGCATGCCGCGTGCCGATAGCTCGCGCTGCAACGCATGCAGGGTCCCCGCGGCTTCCTTAGCGCGCCCATCACTCAATAACAGACGCCCGTTCGCGATCTCGTAGAACGACCAGCTTTCGACAGCGCTGCCGCCGTGACTTGACTGGATGCCGCGCGCGAGCGTGCGCAACGCCTCGCCGAAACGATGGGCCTCTATCAGGTTCCCCTCAATCAGGCTCAGACGAACATGGGCGCTAAGGCACGCCACTTGTAGGCGTAGCCACTGCCTATCGCCCGCAACGCGTTCCACGTCGCGTAACAGCGCGTGCGCTGCATCAAACTCGCGCGTCAGCGCGAGATTCATGGCCGCCGTGAGTGCGAAGCGCAGCATCGGCCCCAGCGAACATGCCTGCATTGCGATCTGTAAGCGGTCCTCTTGCAGTTCGCGTACCCGATTCAAGTCGCCCCATTCGTAATAGATCGAACCCAGATAGCCCGCTGGTAGGGCAGCAGCGGCACATAGGCGCCCGGCCCGCTCCTCTGCAATCTGAAGCGCGCCTTCGAAGGTGCGCGATGCGTCATGCAGACGCCCCGCGACGAACTCGCCAAGCCCGGACATGCTCCGCATGTACACGTTCGAGTAAAGCGGTTCGCTCCGAGCCCCTATCGCATCGTCCACACGCCGGTGCAGCACCTCGTCAAGACCACCCGCGTAGCTCAGGCCAAAAATCAGCGTAGTTTGCCCAATCTGCTCTGTCCACGACCCACGCTGCGGCTCGGCTGCCAGCACGCTACGGCCGAGCCGCAGCGATTCCGCGCTGTCGTCTTCAAGGCCTGCGATCAGCGATCGCACGGCAAGCAACTCAAGCGCGGCGACATCGTCGACATGCAGTCGGCCTGCCTCGATATCCCGCTCAATCTCCCGGATCACGCGCCGTGCCTCGATGATTTGAAGCGAGAGCGCGAGTGCCCATGCATGTGCGAGCCGCAGCCGTAGGCGTTGCTCCAGCGCGGACTCAGGCACGTTCGCGATCCACTTGAGGACCGTGCGCACGTCGCTCGCAGCGATGAGTTCCATTGCGCACGCTTCCACCCAGTCCGCCGCCTGCACCACATCCCCCGCCGCCAGGGCGTGTCTCACAGCTTCGGACCACAGGCCGGCCGCAGCGAACCATGCAGCTGCCGCGCCGTGAAGCGGGGCAACCGACTGAGGCCTGCGCAGTTGCAGTTCGTCGCGCAGGTACTGGGAAAACAGCGCGTGGTAGCAGAACCACATGCGCTCGCCGTCCAGCATCTTCACAAACAGATTGCGGGCGCTAAGCCATTCGAGCGTCGCGTGCGCATCGTCGCGCCCCGTCAGTGCGTTGCACAGCTCAGGCGTCATGCGCTCGAGCACGGCCGTCGATAGCAGGAACTCGCGGATCGCCTCGGGCAGGGCGTCCATCACGTTTTCCTTCAGATAGGCGGCAATACCACCCCTTGCCTGCACGATGCGCAGCACCACCTGCCCGGCGTCGACATCGTCGCGCAAGGCGAGCGCCGCGAGTTGCAGTCCTGACACCCAACCCTCGGTCGCGCCAACGAGTGCTTCGAGATCGGACGGCGCCAGTTCCTTGCCAGCAATGCGCCTCACGAACTCGGCGGCCTCCACGCCGTTAAAGCGCAAATGGCTCTCGTCGAGCCAAACCAGTTGATCGCGCGATGTGAAGTAACTAAGTGGCAGCGCCGGCGTCGAACGGCAGGCCAAAACAAGATGGACATTCTCCGGCGCGTAGCGCAGCAGGCTGAAGAGGGCCTCGTGGATCGCTACAGACTCGAGCCGGTCCACGTCATCAAGAAAAAGAAATAACGGCGCGCCGTTCTCCCTCAATTCGTTGAGCAACTCGCCCAGGGCGATATGAATCGGCAACAGCGCTCGGTCGCGCAATTGCCTTTGGGCTCGCACACCTATACCGCTGGTCGCGTCCACTACAGCCGCAATCACGTATGACGCGAACGTCGAGGGATTGTCGTCCTCCTCGTCAAAGCTGACCCACGCGGCCTTTGCACCCTGTGCGAGGAGAATCGTTCGCCATTCGGCAAGCAGCGTTGACTTGCCATAACCCGCCGGCGCGCACACCACGGTCAATTTACGTTCAAGTCCCGCGCGCAGGCGTTCAAGCGGCGACTCTCGTACGACGTGCTCGCGCGCACGCGCAGGCGCAAGCTTGGTACTGATTAGCGCGGATGCGGAGCGCCTGCGCCTGTCGGGACGGGACGTCATCTGCCTGCCTACTCCTTTCTGGCGTTGTGATCTTGCGAAGCACTGAGTGGATAGTTCGTGCGAGTTCCTGCTGTTGCCCGCCCGGCACGGGTGTCAGCGCAGTTTCTCGATAGTCAATAAAGTTCGAATGCGCGCGTCGACGCGGATCCACGAAACATTTACAGCATAGACATTGAGCGTACTGAACCGATAGTCGGGCATTACCCGCATCAGTGTACGCGCGCTAAGTTCGTCCTCGACTGTGCTCAGATGGCGAGCGAACCATATCGTCTTCAGTGCGCAGCAGATACACGGTTCGCCCATTGGTCGTCCATGGGTCGCTGTAGTCACATTCAGGGACTGTCAGGCTTGAAGTGTGCGGCCTTGGGCAGGCATGCAGCGCAAGCGTGCGCAGACTGCCGGGCGTTGCAAGGCCATGTCTTCCAGGTGTGCAGACGCGACGCGGCAGCCAATAAAGGCTCAGTCTCTCCGGCACTCACGAACAAACCGATACCGTCGACTGCTTTTATCGTGATTTGCGAAGAGGTGGCGAGTACATGGCAAAAGTAGCAGTCGTCATGTCCGTCGTCGGATCGCGATTATCCCGACACGCGAGTGTCAAGGCAGCCCCCCGCTTGGGGGGCTAGGCGCTGCGCAGTCCTCGTCACATGCTGAGCAAACATCCGGCGATATAACGTCTGTCACCGCAGGAACGTCTCTCTCACTTTGGAAGCTCACCGATGAACAAGTCCAAGATCATGAAGCAAACCGTACTGGTTTTCGTTGCGGCTTTTGCGCTTAGCGCGCGCGCCCAGCCTGATGCGGGTAGCGCACAGACAGGGAGCCCCTCGGCGACAGGTGCGGCGAGCGCGCATACGCAAAACCGCAAGCTCGAGAAAGACGTACACCACGCGCTCATCCACACGAAAGGTGTAGACGCGTCGCATATCAACGTGCTAGCCAAACACGGCGCCGTTGCCCTCGTGGGCTCTGTGCCAGACGACAGCCAGATTGCGCTAGCCGGCGCGGCCGCAGGGTCCGTACAGGGCGTCGCCTCCGTCAACAATCAGCTTCACGTGAAGGAACCCGGCAACTAGCCGTAGGCATCGTGGATGGGATGCATACCCGGCGTCTCTTCCATACCGGTCTGGAACGATTATAGGGCGACGCAGCGCAAGGAATGTGTGCGATGCGTGAAAACTGTGTTGTGGGCACTGCGAAAGTCGCGGCGCGCGCCCCCTATGTGGGGGGCTGAATGCACGCGCACCGCTGGTTAGACTCGCAAGGTCGACTTTGCCCTGGTTGCGCCTCCTACGTCCCGACACACGACTGGTCCCAAGGTGCGCAACCAACTTGAGGATTCACTCATGCTTCAGAACCCCATCAGCAATCGCCGCGTGGTACTCCATTCGCGGCCGCACGGCGCTCCGTCCGAGGACAATTTTCGCCTCGATGAAGCTACCGTGCCCACTCCAGCCGAAGGCGAAGTGCTTCTGCGCACGCTGTATCTGTCTCTAGACCCGTACATGCGCACGCGCATGAACGATACGGCTTCCTATGCGCCCCCAGTCGCGATCGGCGACCCGATGGTAGGAGCGACTGTGAGCCGCGTGGTCGAATCGAAACATGAACGCTTCAAGGCTGGCGACGTCGTCCTCGCCCATGCCGGCTGGCAGGAATACGCGCTATCAAGCGGCGAGGGACTGACGTTGCTTGAAGGCATCAAGCTTCCTCCGCATGCACTGAGCGTGCTCGGCATGACAGGCCTCACCGCGTACTGGGGCTTGCTGAAGATCGGCGCGCCGAATCCGGGCGAAACCGTTGTGGTCGCGTCGGCGAGCGGCGCAGTGGGCGCGGTCGTCGGCCAGATCGCGAAGCTCAAGGGCGCTCGCGTCGTGGGCATTGCCGGCGACGCGGATAAATGCCGTTACGTAACCGAAAATCTCAGCTTCGACGTCTGCCTTGATCGCCGCGAACCGGACTTCGCCGCGCGTCTCGCCACGGCATGCCCAGCCGGGATCGATGTTTACTTCGAGAACGTGGGCGGTGCCATTCTCGACGCAGTGCGCCCGCTGCTTAACATTGGCGCGCGCATTCCACTGTGCGGCCTGATCTCCCAATACAACGATACCGAAGCGCCGCCGGGACCCGACCAGCTTCCGGGCTTCCTGCAGATGCTGCTATTCAAGCGCATTCGCATTCAAGGCTTCATTATCGGCGATCACTATGCGAGCGGCTTCGACGAGTTTATGCACGATATGAGCGAGTGGGTCGCGCAGGGTAAGGTCAAGGTGCACGAAGATCTTGTCGACGGGCTTGAGCACGCGCCGCAAGCTTTCCTCGACCTCCTAGCGGGCCGTAACTTCGGCAAGGTAGTTGTACGCGTCACGCCTGACTGAACATCGGACAATCGCCGGTGCGACGCAATTTATCCGACTGTTAAACCGGAATGGACTTCCGCTTCGGTTTATCCGTCCATCGCATCAACGGTGCGCCAGCCGCACCACCCGTTCAGGGGGCTTGCGCCCGGAACGTAACGCCCTACCATTCTGATGGTGGAGCGTGCAGGGCGCCGCCAATCAACGCTGGTGGCGACCAGACTGTAACGTCTCGCACGTCGTACCACGCCGGGGCGGCGACACCGCCGCGCACCGACCCGACTTTCCCAGTTCCATGCACGTTCGAAGGAGAAGCCATGACATCAGGAACCCAGGCGCTCGACAAGACGCCCTCGCCCGACCCCGCCGAAAACAACGCCTTCTTCCCCTCGCCGTATTCGCTCTCGCAGTACACCTCTTCCAAGACCGATTTTGACGGTACGACGTATACCAATCCATATAAAGGGGGCAAATGGAAGGTCCTGATGATCGCGAGCGACGAGCGCTACATCCTCATGACGAACGGCAAGATGTTCTCGACTGGCAATCACCCGGTCGAAATGTTGCTGCCGATGCATCACATGGACCAAGCCGGTTTTGAAATCGACATTGCGACGCTGTCGGGAAATCCCGCCAAGCTGGAACTCTGGGCAATGCCGAACGAAGACGAGGCAGTGCAGAGCACATATCGCAAGTATCTGCCTAAGCTCAAGCAGCCGCTCAAGCTCTCTGAGGTGCTGGAAGAGAACCTGGGGGAGGACTCCCCGTATATTGCCGTATTCGTGCCGGGCGGCCATGGCGTGCTGGCGGGCATTCCGCACAGCAAAGAGGTCAAGCAGACGCTCAAGTGGGCGTTGGATCATGACAAGTACATCGTCACGCTCTGCCACGGTCCGTCCTGCCTGCTTTCCGCGGCGATCGACGAAGATCCCGCCACCTACCCGTTCAAGGGCTACGAGATCTGCGTGTTCCCCGACTCGCTCGACAAGGGCGCAAATCTCGAGATCGGCTACATGCCCGGACCACTGCCTTGGCTCGTGGGTGAAAGTCTCGAAAAGCTGGGCGTGAAAATTCTGAACAAGGGCATTGACGGCAGCTGCCACACCGATCGAAAGCTCATCACCGGCGACAGCCCCCTTGCGTCGAACAATATCGGCAAGCTCGCCGCCGCGGCTTTGTTGAAGGAAGTCAGTCGCTAAACCACCCATTTCGCGCGGCTTATCAGAGCCGCGCGATTCCAAGGGCACGGGCGGCGGAATCGCCGACGACCTGCGTGTTGCAACGCACGAGAGTGTTCGAATCGGGAAAGCCTTTGATGCGGGCCGTGCCGGTTCTGGCGCGCATGGAGAAGATTCAGGCACCCTAACTGGGACCGTCATCCGATGTGCGAGACGTTACTGACCAATGACCAAAGATTCTTCCACGAGCAATAAACAGCTCCCATCAAGCGCAACCCAACCCTCCGGAAGACGCGAATTTCTCCGCCGCATTGCAATCATGCCCGCCTCGATGGCGCTTGGTGCATGTCACTCGAGCGACGATACCACGTCGCAAGTGACAGCCTCGCAATCTGCCAGCAATGCCACCAGGCTTGACGAATATCGTCCGAAATTCTTCACGCAAGCAGAATGACGCTTCGTGCTCGCGGCCGTGGATCGCCTGATTCCACGTGACGACGAGGGGCCCGGTGCAGTCGATCTGAACGTTCCCCGTATTCATCGACAGTCAAATGGACACCGCTTTCGGCTACTCGAGTCATTGGTACATGCAGGGGCCGTTCTGCGCTGCGTCACCGTTGTTCGGCTATCAATCACGGCTGACACCACGGGAAGTATACAGAGCCGGGATTCCCGCAACAAACGCGCAATGCATGCTCCAGTTTGCTGGCAAACAGTTCGCGGATCTCTTCGACAACCGAACAGGAAGGCGTGCTCGCGCGTCTGGAGACCGGTGCGATGGTCTTCTACAATTGCTCGTCCGCCGACTTCTTCGCCTTTCTTGTCGAAAACACCAAGGCGGGGTACCTCTCAGATCCGATACACGGCGGCAACAAGGATATGGGAAGCTGGAAGATGATCGGTTTTCCCGGAGCCAGAGCAGATTTTCTCGACTGGGTTGGCACTGGCAATCGCTACCCATATGGCCCAGTCAGCATCGATGGCCACCAGAGCTGAGGCGCGCATGCCGCAGATCAAGAAGCCGGAGGTGGACGCGGTTATCGTTGGCATGGGGTGGACTGGCGCGATCATGGGCACCGAGCTGACTGAGGCGGGTCTCAATGTCGTAGGCCTCGAGCGAGGCGAAAAACGTGAATCGAGTCCCGAATTTGCGTACCCCGCAATCGCCGATGGACCCACCTATATTCAGCGGCGCAAGCTGATGCAAAACCTCGCTCGCGAGACAGTAATGATACGGCACTCACCAGGCGACGACGTCTTGCCATACCGAAGGGCCGGTGCATTCCTTCTCGGAAACGGAGTCGGCGGCGCTGGCGTGCACTGGAACTGCACAACGTGGCGCGTCAATGCGGCAGATCTTAAGATTCGCTTGCACTTGCAGGCACTAGGTCAACTGCAAGCGATGAACGTGTTTCGAGTGAAAGACTACCGTGAGCTGCCACACAGGCCCACTCCTTTCAAGGGATTATGTGACGCACATGTTCGACCGACGGTGGTTTCGCGAAAAACGACCCCGCCAGCTGACGCCATCTTTGGAACCCATCGGTTTGGCGGAACGCATCGTGTCGTTCGACGGACTCCCATTGCACGATCAACCGATAGTGCAATGGTCGTTCGATTCCTCTGTACAGCTTCACGCCATAACAACCAGTGGCCTGTTCAATAAAAGACTTTGCTTCTTCAAAACCATGTTCGAAGTCGGCATCAGAGCCTTCTCGAATTTCTATCTGAGCTATTTCGAAGATCATTGTATGAGTCCCGAATTGAATATCACATCTGGTGGAAAGCGACGAGATAAGCTTTCACGCGCCTGAGACCTTCATCTTCAGCACGATTTTTCCGATGTGGGTGCCCGAATCCATCAGCTCGTGCGCACCGCGTGCATCTTCTAGATCGAAAATCCGGTCCAGCACCGGTTTGACCTTGCCACTTCGAATGTGAGGCCAAATGTGTTCCTCAAGTTCAGCCAGGATTTGCGCCTTCTCTTCATGCGTGCGGGAGCGCAGTGTCGAGCCAATGTGGGTAAGCCGCTTGGTCAGCATTGGAAACAGGTCGACGTCCTTCGCCGGCCCTTTGATCACGCCTATCTGTACGATCCGCCCATTGATTGCGGCCGCAGCATAGTTCCGCGCGACATAATCGCCCGCAATAATATCGACGATGACGTCGGCACCCCTCCCGTCCGTGAAGCCTTTTGTCGCTTCAACGAAGTCGTCAACACGATAATCGACGGCGAGGTCCGCGCCCAGTTCGAGGCTCGCGGCACGTTGTGCGTCAGAGCCGATCGTCGTGATGATCTTTCCGGCGCCGAGTGCCTTCGCGAACATCGTGGCAGTCGTGCCAATCCCGGAAGCACCGCCATGGATCAGCACCGTTTCCCCTGCGGCGAACTTGCCTCGCAGAAAGAGGTTCAGCCATACCGTCATGAAGGTTTCAGGCATCCCGGCCGCTTCCACGACGCTCAATCCTTCGGGAATGGACAATGTATTGGACTCGTGCGCGACCGCATATTCGGCGTAACCACCACCCGGAATCAATGCGCAGACACGAGCACCCAGCGTGAATCGTGAGACGCCCGCGCCAAGAGCGACGACCTCACCCGCAATCTCCAGTCCGGGAATGTCAGATGCACCGGCAGGCGGATCGTAGAGCCCCTTCCGCTGAAACACATCCGGACCGTTCACGCCCGCTGCATGAATACGAATCAGCACCTCGCCTTCTTCGGGCTCGGGGACGGGTCGCGTCGTCGGCCTCAACACTTCCGGGCCACCGGGTTCCGCGATTTCAATGGCCCTCATTGTAGACGGCAGCTCGTTATCATTCGACATCACTTGATCCTCATAACAAACCCGACGGACAATTGATCCGGAAAGACACATTAAATTGCCGGCACAGGAATTGAAGGTAAGTATAGGGAGCACGCTTTGCGCCGTCGCGCAGCGATTTTCAGATACAGTGATGCAAATATGCATCACACGGAAAATGCCATGAACTGGGATGACGCTCGCATTTTTCTCGCCGTTCAGCGCGAACGAACACTACGTGCGGCTGCACGCTCCCTAAACCTCGACCAGGCAACAGTTGGGCGGCGACTGGCCGCGCTGGAGCATGCCCTTGGTTCCACGCTCTTTCTGCGCACCTCAAAGGGGTATTCCCTCACCCCCGTCGGCGAGATCGCCTTGAGATCCGCTGAAACGATGGAGCAATCCGCACACGAACTCGTACGTCAAACGCAGGGCGTCGATAAAAGGCTAGCTGGGGACGTCAAGGTGACCACGACCGATGCGCTTGCACTTGAGTTTGTCATTCCGGCATTCGAACGCCTGCATGCGAAGCATCCCGGCGTCACCCTACAACTGAACACAGCGACAGAAGTCCTCAATCTCGCAAAGCGGGAAGCCGACATTGCGGTTCGGACAGTCAAGCCGCACAATCCCGGTCTGATTGCACGCCGCCTGGCAAGCTGGGAGATGGGTTTGTTCGCATCGGAACTCTATCTGAAGCGCCGCGGCGAGCCGGTCACTGGGCAAGCATTCGCCGGACACGATCTGGTTGTCTATCAACCGTATATGATGGACATGCGTGTGCCAATGCTTGCTGGCGAGCCCATACACAGTGGTCGTATCGTATCGAGCGTCTACTCAAATCTGGCGATGCGCGCAGCGCTGAAGGCGGGCATTGGCATCGGAGAGATACCTGCGCACATGGGCGCGTGCGATGGACTGCAGCGTATCTGGCCGGACCGGTCGCGCTCCGCGCCATATGAAGTGTGGCTCGTCACCCACAGGGACCTACGTCATACGGCGCGCATCCGTGCGATGATTGACGAGATCGTTTTCGCATTTGACGAGCGCCGCTAATGAATCCGCAACCTCACCCTGATGAATTTGGATGCCGCACTGTCTCATGTCAATCAGTCACGCTGGCTCCAGTCGGAAAGACAATGGCGCGTGCGCTCCGCGGTGTCTCGGAGCGCTTCTTCCCGCACGATTGAGCCTACGCAGACAGCGTCGATGGTGTCACTGTCCTCCTTCGTGAATCGTCAGAGCATCCTTTACAGTTGTGAGCAGTCATTGAACCCTTGGCTGCCCCCAACCCAAACCACGCCGTTCACGCTATCCCGGGACGGGAACCACTCGATAACAGGGCAGTGCTCACCGGCATCCTGTTCATCCTGCAGACGGGCCTGCGCTGGGACCTGCCGCCGCGCGAGATGGGTTGCGGCAGTGGCATGAGCTGCTGAAGTCGTCTTCGCGACTGGCACGCCGCCAGCGTCTGGGACCGACTGCACGAACTGCTTCTTGCCAAGCTACGCGAAGCTGATCGCATAGACTGGTCGCGCGTGGTCGTCGACTCTCCACGATCCGCGCGGTTGGTGCGGGTCAAAAAATGGGACCCAATCCCACTGACCGTGCGCGGCCAGGTTCAAACCACCATCTCATCGCCGAAGCGCAAGGCATCCCGCTCGCGGTAACGCTCACTGTCGCTAACCGCCATGATGTCACCCAGCGTCACGCGCTGGTTGACGCCATCCCGCGCATCGCCGGCAAACCTGGCCGCCAGATTTCGAAACCCCGGATCGTTCAAGGCGACCGGGGTTACGATCAGGACAAATACCGCCCGTCCACTACACGCTACTCGCTGGTTCCTCGAACGCACCATCTCATGGCTTCACAACTTCCGACGGCGGTACATCCGCTTCGAAGGTTCTGCATTCATCCACGAAGCGTTCATGAAAATCGCATGCCGCATCGTCTGCGGGAGAAGACTGAAAGCGTCTTTATTGTTATCTTTGAGACGTTTTGCGTCTCCGTCGATGAGGCGGCGGATTCCTTGCTCAGTGACCATGCATTGACTGATGCAACTACAATCTATTCAACATCTGCCATCTTGATCATTCTCGTCGCGTTCATTGCTCTCTCCAGTCAAAAACGCTGACGTTAACTGACCTCGATACGCCGCACGCGCCGCATGACGAAGCTGCGAAGCTATAGCCGACATATGGTCAAACGACGGCGTTACCTAGACGCAAATTCGCCACGTCAAAATAGAATCCAGATGACACCGCGGACCGCGCGAGTAGACGTTTTCGTTCTTGCTTTTTAAGCCGCTCACGCCGTCTATTCAACCAATCGATATCAAACGTCCGATCTAGTCGTTGACAGCGATTCGCATCAGTTCGCGCTCTTCGGCAGCAAGCGCGGGCGAGAGGGTCGTGCGCAGGTGATCCAGGAATGTCCTGACCTTGGCATCGAGGTAGAATCGCGACACATAAACAGCATACACGTTCAGTGTTTGCAATCGGTACTCAGGCAGGACGCGAACCAGTTTGCCGCTGCGAATGTCATCAATTGCTGAATAGATGGCCAGCGATCCGATTCCACGCCCTGCGCGAAGCGCGACGCCCATCGCTTCGGGAATGTTCACCTGAAATGGTGCCGACAGCAGAATATGCGAGACTTCACCCTCGGGTCCCTGTAAACGCCATTCATTCGCTGGAGCGGCAGGCGTATCAAGTCCGAGGCACACGTGATCACCCAGTTCAGTCGGACTTTTTGGTGTCCCCATCTTTTCCAGATACTCTGGCGACGCGACCAGAATGCTGTAGCTGATGCCAAAGGTCTGAGTAACGTAGGCTGAATCAGGCAGACTCGGAGCAGTCACTATCGAAAGGTCATAGCCGTCCTCGATGAGATTCGGCACACGCTGAGAGAGCGTCAGTTCCACCGTTACGTCTGGATAGTCCGCCTGGTAGGCTACAATCGCAGCCGTCACATGGCGCTGCCCAAGACCAGGCATCGAGTGTATGTGTAACCGACCATATGGTCGCACTAGCGCGTTTCTCGCCTCGGCGGCTGCCTCGTCGACTTCGTTCAGAATTGATTTCAGGCGTTCGAAGTAGCGCCTTCCGCTGTCGGTCAACGCAAGGCGGCGAGTAGAACGGTGCAGTAAGCGAGTTTCCAGGTGTCCTTCGAGACTCGAAATTGCACGCGACATCATGCCTGTCGACGTATCTGCCTGTTTCGCGGCAGCGGTGAAACTGCCAGCCTCTACGACGCGTACAAACATACGCATGTTGTCTATCATGTCCATCGTGTTCTTCGCGAACAAAATCGAACGCCTGGCTATCTGGCGCCCTGACACCGAGGGACAGTACCGCGACGAAAACGCTTAACTGTCCGTGCGATCTGTCACGTTCATCCTAATGATTGCCGTCAGAGACGGACGCTCCGCTCCCAATAGCAAACTGCTCGAGGTGAGTGAAGGATATTTCAGAAACCCTGGGTGCTTCAAAAACTGTCTGCGCAAATGGCGGCCAGTTTGCACAATAGCGACAGCGACCAGTGAAACGCCGTTCGATTTGGCATTGTCCTTCAATGGATAACTTCGTTCAGCCCCCCAGTCGGGGGGCTTTTCGATTCGCATAAGCGATCCCATCATAACGTGAAGGACTAGGCGACATCGTCGCCTCACGCATCATCTCGACCTGCACGTGCAGACGTAAGGCAGCGCGCAAACTGATCCTCGTCATACTGAGACATTGTGAAGGATGGCGTTCCGCAAGCCCTGCGACCAAAGACTGCAGCTGACCGGTTTTAGCCTATGATCGGTTAGCCCCGGTGTTGATCTCGCAGATACCTTTTCGACCTAAAACCGCAATGTGCATGGTGAAGGTCGACCCAAGTGCATTGGGATTCGCGCCCACGGTCTACTGATTCAATATCGCTTTGGTCGAAGCTGTAACACGGCCAACCGCGCGTGGTCGCCGGCGTATGACTCATGCTTTGCGAGGCATATCAAGGAGCAAACATGAACTCTCGCGACGTCGCCGAGCAATTCTTCGACTGCTACCGCAAACACGATGTCGAAGGCATGCTGAAGCTCTTCGCCAGCGGCGCGAAGATTGACTATGTCCCGATCGACGCAACCGGCACGGCAGGTGTCCAAGGTCGCGCAATCTGGGCAGCGCTGATCGAAGCATTTCCGGACCTGACCAATACCGTCACCGCAATCTATCCCAATGACGATGCGAACAACGTTACGGTTGAAGTCACAATCGGTGGTCGGCAGGCGATGGACTTTCTCGGAATCAAGAACGACGGTAAAGCGTTTTCACTCAAACACGTCTTCATTATCGAAACAGACGTAAGTGGAAAGATCACCGTGATGAAGGCTTACTGGGACAACGTTAAATTGTTCGCGGATCTTGGCAAAACTACATTGACCTAGCAGAACAAGTCCCCGGAGAAACGAGGTCGCCACTCATTGCGACAAACACGATGTGCAATGACAAAGGACCCACGGTTCAGAATCGGGAACGGCCTTAGTCGCTCAACCCCATGACGACGGCCCCGTCTTCACAAAGATGAGGAGATGCCTATGGCCAGCGCGGAACGGTCCCTGCGCCGGATGGTCGAGCGCTGGCTCGCACCGGATCCCACCATGCCGATTCGGGTCACCAGGTTCAGGAATAGCCATAGCCAGTCAGTACCCGACCGCCATGTACGCGTGACGGTAGGGACGTCGACAGGTCAGATTGAAATTTTCTTCTTCCGTCATGAGGATGGCGCTTGGCGTGAATTCCCATCGGGTCCCAAATACCCTGCTATGCGCAAACTGCAGATATGTACGGAACTCGAATGGTTATGGTGCAAATAGGCTCATCGGATTGGTAAGCACCGTCAAATCGATCTGGCGGCCGTTGTATGTCGCTGGCTCATCCAACGATAATTCGTTTGGGTAAGCCCGCTTCACGCCGGAGTTTGTCTTTCCAGCTAACACGGCCTGAAGGACAGCCCTCCTGCACCTCCGCGCGAACTTCGCCGTCGCAGTTGATAGGCCGAATAACGGACCTATTCCATACCACAACAAACCACCAATGCTCAGGAAGTCCGCATCGGGTCGATGCGGGCAAGTTCCATGACTCAAAGCCAGAAAGGCCCCAGTAATGGTGCGGCAGCGCGACCCTGACGGTAACCTTCTCTCGCGCTCCTGGCGGCAGCCGTCGGATCAAGGAACTCGGACATGGCGGCGGATGCAACCGGATCTGGTCGTATTAGATGGGCGACCGATCTGTCGTCTAACGATCGAACATCAGCCGTCGCCCCTAAATCCATGGGCTGCAGGACGAGCACACGAGCGAAACCACTGGCCAAGTCCAAATTCGTAGCCGACCGGAAAGAGCCATCAATATACCGCATCCCGTCGATCGACACTGCCGGCCAGACAACGGGGATGGCACAACTCGCGGCGACAGCATCGACGAGGCTAACGCCGGAGTTCCGATCAAAAATCCGAAGCTTGCCGGTGGCAGCGTCGGCCGCCGTAAGCCATAATTCCGGACCCCACTCCGGCCAAACGTGGGACGGCAGACGGTTCTCGATGATACGACGCCGTTCGTCTTCGGGCACTCGATCCTGAGCGAGAGCAAGCGTACCGATTCTCGCTCTTGCGCGCTCACCATCCGGCTCGGCACTCATGATCTCCGAGAACCGGGCTATCAACTGACGCACGTCGAGTTCGAGGACTGGTTCCGCTGCGGCGCTCCCATCAATCTGCCGACGGAAGAGAGCAGATACCGATGTGGACGACGAGATCTGGGCCGCAACGGTAGCGCCCGCAGATGTTCCGATAAGTACATCCGCGGCTGCGACAACGTCGATGCCAGAACGAGCGAGACCCGCGATTACCCCGATTTCCCAAGCGATTCCGGTGACGCCACCGCCACCGAGGACAAGCGCCCGCTCCTTGCCGACTGGCTCCACTATGCGGCCTCGACACTGGTTGAGCGAACGTTAAAGTCCGCGAAGTCGACGTCGCGCATCGTCTCTTCGAGCTGCGTCATTGTGAGCGGATTGACGAGAGGGACCCCACTTGCGTCGAGATACCAGCTTGTACAGCCGCCGGTGTACCAGATGGTCTGCTTCGCGCGCTCGCGGGCGTCGTCGATGAACTTTTCTGCGCTATCGAGACGCGGCGCGATCTCGACATCGTCGCTGATCACTTTTTCGATCAGTTGAGCAACATAATTTACATGGTTCTCAATGATTTCGATGATCGAGATACTGCCACCCGGCGAGAATGGGCCGTTAACCATGAAAAAGTTTGGCATATACGGCAAGGCGACAGACTTGTAGTTCAAGAAAAACTTCCCCCAGATGTCGTCGAGGGTCATTCCGTTCTCACCCGACACCTGCATAGGACGAAGATAGCTGTCCGCATGAAATCCGGTCGCGAGCACGAGTACGTCCAACGGGCGCAACGAGCCGTCAGTCAACCGGATTCCTTCCCGTTCGACCCTCGCGATTCCTTCGGTGACGACCGACGCGTTTGGACGCTGGATAGCGTCATAGAAGGTCCCGGAAACGACCAGACGTTTGCACCCGATTGCATAATTGGGAGTCAATTTCGCTCTAA
>BBSL01000271.1 GCA_001319865.1 Burkholderia sp. E7m39
AAGGACTGGATCCTTAACAGCATTCAATGCATCCAGGCAAGCTTTGTCACGCACGGTGGCGTTGGCCTCCGTGACGATGCCCTCGAACAGATCCTGGAAACGTTCTCGGGCCCTGCCATAAGCGCGAGCCGCTTCGGTCCGGGACGACCGGGCCAACTCCAGCTCATTATTATCGATTGGCTCGTTGCGCCACGGATAGATCCACTGGGCCGTCCGTTGGAAGAGATCAACGTGCGCAGCTGCATCGACGGTCGCACTCACAATCTGCACTGCGGACGAACCGGTCCCGATGATCCCGATGCGTTTGCCGCTCAGGGAAAGCTCAGGATCCCATTGGGCCGAGTGCACGACGGGGCCGGTGAACTCTTCCAGCCCCTCGATGACGGGGAAGCGAGGGACGCGCAACCGGCCGACCGCGCCAACAACAACATCTGCCCGAATGGTCTCACCGTTCGCGGTGTTGAGCAGCCATTCCCCTCCAACCCATTCCGCGGCGATGACGTCAACGCCGAACCGAATGTGATTGTCGATCTCGAACTGCGTCGCGATGTCCCGAAAGTAGTCCCACAGCTGAGCACCCGTGGCGAACGTGTTCGTCACAGCGGTGTTAGGAGCGAACGGGTAGCAATAATATTGAGCCGGCACGTCGCACGCGACGCCGGGATATCGGTTGTCCCGCCAAGTTCCGCCGACGGACTGCCCTTTCTCCAAAATTTGAAACGACGAAACGCCCATTTTCCGAAGCTGGATGCCCATCCGGATCCCAGCCGCCCCTGCACCAATGATGATAATTCTCTTGCCACTCATTCGATTGATTCTCCTAATAAGTTGATTAACGAATATTCGTTTGTCTGGCTATGGGTTGTCTAAGGGCTTGGCCGAACCAAAACCCTCGCCTCATTTCAGTGCCTGCTGGCTGTTGCTGCCCCGAGACCTGTCTGCGCGCGCACGAACTGCGCGTCGAACGCGTCCCGCTCGTCCTTTGCTTTTCCACTTCGATCAAGTCTTGAAACTCCGTAGGCTACCAAGAAGGCCAAGGGCATCGTGAAAAGCACCGGATGATCGTACGGGAAGATGGAGGCAGGATGCCCCAGTACAGACTTCCAAACTGCAGGGGACAGAATCACCAGCCCGACTGACGCGACCAGCCCCACAAACCCGCCCCAAACCGCACCTTTACTTGTCAAGCCTTTCCAGTACATCGACAGGACCAGCGGAGGGAAGTTGGCCGAGGCTGCAACGTTGAATGCGAGCGCCACGAGAAACGCCAGATTTTGACCTCTGAAAAGGATACCGAGCAAGACAGCCACTACACCAATGGCCAACGTCGCCCACTTCGTGACACACACCTCAGCGGTTTCACTTGTCTTGCCACCACGCAGCACGTTGGCATAGATATCATGTGACACCGCAGAAGCTCCAGCGAGTGCGAGCCCCGACACCACAGCGAGGATCGTGGCGAACGTCACCGCAGCGAGAAAACCGAGAAACAGATTCCCACCTGTGGCCTTGGCCAGATGCATTGCGACCATGTTGCCGCCGCCAATTAGCTTGCCCCCCAGATCACCACCTTCGAAGAACTGGGCATCTGTGCCGACAATGACGATACTCGCTAGCCCGATCACAAACATCGCGCCGAACATGTATCCGATGCACGTGGTAGCTACGAACACGCTCTTGCGCGCCTCGCGAGCATTGGGCACTGTGAAAAATCGCATCAGAATATGCGGAAGCCCGCACAGGCCGAATACCGTAGCAAGCGATAGCGATAGCGCGGAAATGGGATCGGCAAAGAGGCGCCCAGGCCCCATCAACTCGATGCCGCTATGATGTACAGCCACAGCCTTCGCGGCAAGAGACTCGAAGCTGAAGCCAAAGTGCGCAAGCGGGAGAACCATCAGGAGGGTGCCGCCAAACATGAGCAGCACGGCTTTGATGATCTGCACCCAGGTCGTGGCGATCATGCCCCCGAACGTCACGTAGATAATCATCAGCACCCCGACTCCGACCACTGCGTAGTTGTAGTCGACCCCGAACAGTAGTTGAACCAGTTCGCCGGCCCCCACCATTTGCACGATGAGATAGAAGAAGACTACGATCACGGAACTCGTGGCTGCCATCCAGCGCGTGCTTATCGGATCGAGTCGATAAGCGACGATATCCACGAAAGTAAACTTTCCAAGGTTGCGCAATCGCTCGGCCATGAGAAATAGCATGACAGGCCAGCCGATAAAGAAGCCCACGACATAGAGCAAACCATCGTAGCCTCTAGCATAGACGAGGCTCACAACGCCAAGCAGCGTTGCAGCAGACATATAGTCACCAGCGACGGCCAGTCCGTTTTGAAGACCGCTGATACCGCCACCCGCAGTAAAAAAATCACCGGCTGTCTTTGTACGAGTCGCTGCCCACCAGGTGATGCAGAAAGTAATCCCGACGAATATTAGAAACATCGCGATTGCTGTGAGATTAAGCGGCTGCTTCCGCCCGGATTCGACAACTGGGCCAGCCCACGCGAGGCTTGTAGGCACGATGGTGAACAGCGTTGCAATCCCGGTTGTACGCTTGCTATCTTTCATTCGCCGACCTCTTTGAGCAGCTGGATAGTGAGTGCTTCGAATTGACCGTGCGCCCTTCTTACGTATACCCAAGTCAACGCCCATCCAAAGACAAGGACACCGACCGCAATGGCGACTCCAACTGTCGTAACTGCGCCAGGCGCGACCGGCTTGCGCAAGAAAGCCGGCCAGAACGCCACCAAGGTCGTCAAGCTGAAGTAAGTCAGTAGCATCGTCGCCAGCAATGACCACGACAGGCGGGAGCGCCGCCTCACGAGTTCACGGAATAGCGTGTGCTGCCATATGCGTTCTACCGTATTAACTGCCGACATTGTTTGTCTCCTCTAGTTGATTTCTCTTGCAGACGCGACGTCGACCTTCTCACGCTACATCGTGGGGTCCGTATTTTTTTCGTAGCGATTTCTTGTCAATCTTGCCGACACTGGTCTTGTCGATGGCATCGACAAATATCACCCGCTCGGGCACAGCGAACTTCGATATCGCTCCACGACAAGTAAATTCATTCAGATGTTTCTGTATTGCGACCCGATCTGCACGTTCTCCGGCCTTGAGCACGATCAGTGCAAGCGGCCGCTCGCCCCATCTTGCATCCTTCACGCCAATCACGGCCACCTCACTGACCGCCGGGTGGCGTGAAATCAGGTCCTCGATCTCAAGTGAAGAGACCCATTCGCCTCCTGTCTTGATTACATCCTTCATCCGGTCGGTCACCTTGAGATACCCGTCGGTGTCGATCACACCGATGTCGTTGGTATGCAGATACCCGCCCATCCATAGATTCTCGGAGGCCTCGGGATTTTTAAAATAGCCCTGTGTCAGCCACGGCGCTCTTACAACAACCTCGCCCGTGGCCTTGCCGTCACGTGGGACGTCACGCAAGTTCTCGTCAACGACGCGCAGATCGACCAGCGGAATTGGGAGGTCGGTCTTCGTGCGGACATCCAGTTCGCTTGCAGGATCATCGAGCATCGACGTCTTGACCTGCGCCAGTGCCATGATTGGGCAAGTTTCAGACATTCCATAGCCAGTGAAGACATCAATGCCACGATCGAGCGCTGCTTGGGCGAGACCCCGAGGCAGCGCCGAGCCGCCAACGATTACCTTCCAGCCACGGAGGCCAGCCGCGGCCGCTGTCGGATCCGACAGCACCATATGGAGCAGCGTCGGCACGCCATGCGAGAACGTCACCCTCTCGCGTTCAATCAGTTCGATCAGGGACTGCGGCACATATCTGCCTGGATACACCTGCTTCAGGCCAAGCGCAGTGGCGACATACGGCATCCCCCACGCGTGTACGTGAAACATTGGCGTCATTGGCATGTAGACGTCGTCGCGGTGAATGCGCCCTTGTTGCGGCGTGCTTGTGAGTGCGGACATCGCCGCCAACGTATGGAGGACGAGTTGGCGGTGGCTGAAGTACACGCCTTTGGGCGCACCCGTGGTTCCTGTCGTATAAAACGTGGTCGCGCGAGTGTTTTCGTCGAAATCGGGAAAAGCGTAATCCGGTGAGGCCGCGGCAAGCATCGCCTCATACTCATCCGCGAAACCGAGCGGCAAAACAGGGTCGATGTTGCTGCAACGGCCTTCATCGATTAGCACGAACCGGTCTATGGTTTGCAGCTGCTCACGAATGGACTCCAGCACGGGCAGGAAATCCGCGTTGACGAGCAGCACCTTGGCTTCTGAGTGATTTAACGTGTAGGCGATCTGCTCGGGTGAAAGACGCACGTTCACAGTCAGCAGCACAGCGCCCATCATCGGCACGGCAAAGTAACTCTCGAGGTAGCGATGACTGTCCCAGTCCATCACAGCAACGGTATCGCCCGGCACCGTACCTAGTGATTTAAGGCCGTCCGCGAGCAGGCCAATGCGATGGCGCAAGGTCCAGTAGTTCTGGCGCACCTGGTCGCGATAGACAATCTGCTGCTCGGGGCATACTGCCAGCGGCATGTGGAGAAGCTGCTTGATCAGAAGCGGGTAGTTGTAGGCTGAAGGTATGCGATCAATGAGCAGCGAGGCTGACATGGCTGTTTTTCCTTGGGGCGGGAACAGGCGAGAGAACTCATGATTCTTCTGCAGACTGTGCCAAAACAGAGGGTTGGCGCCTTCCATTTACAACGCGAATCTGTCTAGGTAGTCGCTCGGCATGGAAACCCAAGGTCTCACACCTTATGCACAACAAAGACAGCGTCCGATTCGCCTCTCTTCTAGGCTGTGCCGGATGATCTGAGCGGCCTGTGTCATCCGCCGGCCGCGCTACCTAAGTGGCGTCGACGTCGGCAGGACGGCCCAGACATTCTCAGCCTAGAGATTTGAAAGCGGTAATGCAGCCCCTCTACCGGGGAGGCGCCGCTGCTCGCGGCGGGGGGTCGTCAGGGGGGGCAAGCCAATCTGGCCGGGTTCCGCGGGGAAATACGGATTGCCCCGTCGTCAGGCCAACTCGACGGGTTGTCCGCTCCGCGCGTACAGCAACATGCAGCGATTGTCTTTCCGTCGTAGCTCGTCATATGGATCGAATCATCGCGATGGTGCGCCGTTGCCATGTTTGGCAGATCATCATGCACTGCCCCCCATTGCGCGCGCCCCCTCCCCGACAGAGGGGCTAGCTGGGACCGAGACGACCGATATCCTTTAGCAATACTTGTTAGTACCCGTACACCCATTCCACAATGCAGCGACACGTAGCCATCACGGTGTCGACTGATGCGGAGCAATCGCAGGAGACGCCACACTGAAATCAAATGAGACATCTCAATTCCCTTTCGGTGATCTGCAGGGCAAGATTGCCCTTGTGACCGGGGCGTTTGGCGGTCTGGGCCGACACTTCGCCCTCACGCTTGTACGTGCAGGATGCCGCGTCGCTCTGGCCGGTCACCGGACCAATGAAGGTGAGCAATTGCTGACGCAGATCCGCGCCGATGGTGGCGATGGCTGCGTCGTGAAACTCGACGTGCGTGACGCAACCTCGGTAAGTTCAGCTTTCGATGCCACCGCCGATGCCCTTGGCACCGTGCAAATTGTTGTCAATTGCGCGGGTATTGCCGTGACTCGTCCTGCCATCGACCTCTACTGAAGCCGATTGGGACGGCGTGGTCGATACCAACCTGAACGGCGCGTGGCGGGTGGCGCAAGCTGCAGCCCGCCAGATGCACCAAAATCAGGGAAGCGGCAGCATTATCAACATCGCCTCGATCCTAGGACTCCGTGTTTCACAGCAGGTACCAGCGTACGCCGCAGACAAAGCCGGCCTGATTCACCTCACGCAGGCCCTTGCCTTGGAGTGGGCGCGTCATGGCATCCGCGTCAACGCACTGGCCCCCGGATACTTTGCAACAGATATCAATCGGGATTTCTTCGAGACCGATAACGGGCGCGCGCTGATTAAGCGTATTCCGCAACGCCGGCTCGGCCAGCCTCATCAACTGGACGGTGCGTTACTTTTGCTGCGAACTTGCCTGCTGAATACAACGCGGAACCGAGCGACAAAAGCACGATGAGCTTCCGAGACAATTTCACCGGCTTCTGGAACCTCTGGAAGCACAGCGTGATTCAACGCGACTACGCGCTGCTCGACGAAATTCACCCGCACCGCATCCGGACCGTCGAACAATCGCTTCGGCGCGAAGATGAACGCGGCCGTCAGCAAGGGAAGGGGAGCCTCTGGCAGCGGGTGCAACCGGAAAATCTGTTCAATTCCACGCCGCTCCTGAAGTTGTCCGAAGATGGCAGAAAGGGCGCGCTATAACTGTTAAAAACCGCATTCTGCAGGGTAAAAGGTCGATCAAAACGTTAGTGTAACTAATGGATATATGCGATAAATCAGGTCATTGAAATTCGAAAGAGCGGCGGCGCGCGCGTGCTCCTGGGTATGCTGATTGTCTGGGGACTAGCCGTTGCGGCGGCTGCCGAAACCGGCCTCTATCGTGCGGTCTACCCACTGTGGCTCGCAGGCCTCATCGCGCTCGGCATCGTGGTGCCCGTTGTCGTCTATGCGATCTCCGAAGGCTTTCGTGCCTACATCGAGACCATCGGGCTGCGGACGATCACGGCGTTCCACATCTGGCGCATCGCCGCCGCGCTGGTCTTCTTCTGGTACGGGGCGCACGACCTGCTGCCTGAGGCTTTCGTCAGAAACGCGGGATGGGGCGACCTTATCGCGGGCTTGATGGCGCTCGGCGTCACGCTGCTGCCGAGAACGCGCAACCGGTATGTGGTTTTCCACCTGTTCGGGTTCGCCGATTTCGTTGTGGCGGTCGGTACCGGCTTGACCTACTTCCTGCTCAACGATCCCCGCATGTCCGGCATCCAGACGCTACCGATGGCATTGATCCCGTTCTACGGCGTCGGCATTTCGGGTGCGAATCACATCATGGCCTTCGATCTGCTGCGCCGCCGTTCGGGTCTGTCGAACGCGGGGTGAAGGATGCCGATGCAACGGCATGAGGCTGAATTCCGGCAAAGCCTGCTTCTTCAATCCGATAAGGAAACCATCGTGAAGTCTCGTCGTACCCATGCTGCAGCCAGCGCGCTGCTCGGTTTGCTGCTGTTCGGTCCTATGTTCGCGCGCGGCGCATCGGCTCAGTCCAATACTTCCTCCGCCGCCTCCGCCGTTCAAGCAGCCGCGCCGTGGGACCAGCGCGTGAATCCGGCGGCGGTTCAGGCCGATGCCTGGTTCGACAATTACCGCTTCCGCGACGGCGAGACGCTGGCCCGGGCTACGCCACGCTCGGCACGCCGCATCGCAATGACCAGGGCGTCATCGACAATGCCATCCTGGTGCTGCACTGGACCGGCGCAGACAGCCGCACACTACTAAGTCCAACCTACACGAAAGCGCTGTTCGCCCCAGGCCGCCCGCTCGACGCAAACCGCTACTACATGATCTTTCCCGATAACGTCGGGCACGGTCAGTCTAGCCGGCCCAGCGACGGATTGAAGGCGCGATTTCCAAACTACGACTACGACGACATCGTCGATCTCCAACACAAGCTGGTGACCGAGACGCTGGGCATCCAGTATCTGCATGCGATCCTGGGCATGTCGATGGGTGGCATGAACGCGTGGCAATGGGCCGAAGCGTATCCCGACACGGTGGACGGCGTGATGCCAGTCGTTTCGCTGCCGATCACCGTATCGGGCCGCAATCTGCTGTGGCGGCGCATGGTGATCGATGAAATTCGTTCCGATCCAGACTGGAAGAACGGCAACTACACGCAGACGCCGCGTGGCTGGATCGACGGCTACAGGGTGCTGCGGATGATGATCGACAGCGCGCCCGCGCTTCAGCACGAAATCCCCGATAACGTCGCGGCGGACAAGTTTCTCGCGACCACCCGCGTCCAGGCTGGGCACGTCGATCCGAACGACATCCTGTATTCGCTCAAGTCGTCGTTCAGCTACGATCCGGAACCCGGGATCTCCGGAATCAAGGCCAAACTGTTCGCGCTGAATTTCTCGGACGACGAGTTCAATCCCGACAGTTTGCATATCCTCGACCGAGACGTGCCGAAGCTCCAGCATGGGCGGTACGTCGTGCAGCAGGGCACGCCGTCGTCGCCGGGACATTTGACCATGACACGCCATGACCTGTGGGCGCAACACGTGAGCGAATTCATGCAGTGGCTGGGTGACATGCCTTCAAAAGTAGGTAGTAGCGATTCCCGGTTGATAGTGAATCCATCCAGCTCAAGATGTGATCCATGCGGTTGGGCTGCAACGACCGCTTCTGAAAGTCGATGAGACAGTTGAAAGTGTCGATAGGAAGATCGGCCAGCGGCAGCTACTGGCCGAGGACGTGTGGAAACTCGATTTTCTCGGCTGGGGCCAGGTTGGCGGTCGGGTCAATCAAGTTAGATGCGTCGAGCTTGCGCTATTCGGGCGTCGCGAGCGCAAGAAGCCCCTCAGGGC
This sequence comes from Burkholderia sp. E7m39, assembly GCA_001319865.1. Taxonomy (GTDB): domain Bacteria; phylum Pseudomonadota; class Gammaproteobacteria; order Burkholderiales; family Burkholderiaceae; genus Paraburkholderia; species Paraburkholderia bengalensis. The sequence goes on from BBSL01000271.1 coordinate 8,487, forward strand.
CTCAGCTACCAGCCATCCTCATTGCCTTCATTGTCCTCGCAACACCAAGTATATTCATGACTCGCTTGAGGTTGTAGGCCAGTACCTGAAGGCTCATTTCGGTGCTCACCGGTCCGAGCGTCCGTGTCAGGAAGTGTGTAGCACCCATCCAATGCTTCAGCGTGCCGAAGCCGTGTTCAACGGTGCTTCTTCTGATGGTCATTGCGTCAGGCTTCCGGTCGAGTCGACGCTGCATGGCTTCGAGTACATGTTCGTGCTCCCATCGTCGGATGCGGCGATAGTCGCTGGGCGAACATCGCTCCTTGAGAGGGCAACGCGGGCATGCGCTGGGCCAGTACACGTTCAGCTTCATATCATTCTCAACGGTCTTGAATCGGAGAATTGCGCGCTCTCCGGCGGGGCATCGATACTCATCGTTCCTGGCAACCTAAATGAAGTCGCGTTTGGTAAAGAGCCCTTTCTTCCTCGACGCTGAGGTGAGCGGTTTCGGGACATACGCGGTGATCCCGGCCAATTCACATGTGCGGATGTCCGGACCACTGAAGTAGCCACGGTCAGCCAGCACCTTCAGCTTTAGCTTGCCCATCGCGCTCTTCGCCGACAGAGCCATCCTGCTGAGTTGGCCGTGGTCGCCTCCAATATTGGTCACCTCGTGTTCGACAATCAGATGATGCTTCGTATCCACGGCCGTCTGGACGTTGTAGCCGACGGTGCCGGTTCTCTTGCCGCCGCTGGTCATGGAACGGGAATCCGGGTCCGTAAGCGACAACTGTTTGTCCGGCTCTTTCGCCAATTGCTCTTTGATCTGCTCGAGTTCACGCATCCGCTGACGCAAGAGCGCGATCTTCTCGTACAGGCGAACCGTCGTCGCATCGAAACCTGTCGGGCTGATCCGGTCTGCGGTTTCAATCATGTCGAGATATCGCTGAACGCTTTCCTCTATCTGCTGCTGACGCTTGTCGATCTTGCCAGCCGTGTAGTTCCTGTCACGGCTGTTCACAGCCTTAAACTTGCTGCCGTCGATTGCCACCATCTCGCCGGATAGCAGCTTCGGTCCGCGACATAGTTCGACGAAACGACGGCGTACGTTGCGAATGGCCGGCCCGTTATCGCGGCGAAAGTCGGCGATCGTCTTGAAGTCCGGGGCCAGACGACCCGTCAGCCACATCAACTCGACATTGCGCTGGCATTCGCGCTCCAGTCTTCGGCTCGATGGAATCCGATTCAGATAACCGTATATGTAGATCTTGAGCATCACGCCCGGATGGTAAGACGGGCGGCCTGTGATGGCGGGTATCGTACCGTTGAAGCCGAGCGTGGTGAGGTTTAGCTCATCCACGAAGACGTCTACGATCCTGACCGGGTTGTCCTGGTCGATGTAGTCATCGACGCATTCGGGAAGTAGTGCCACCTGCTTGCGGTCATCGCCTTCAACGAATCGCTTCATGAATCACCCGCTCTCAATGCGTTGATTCAGTTTAGGCGATCGATGCGTTTTCACACACCCTCGGCCGCTCGCCGACAGCCTTCGATCGACCGAAGAACAACTGCTGAGTTCGCTCAAACGACACGCGGGCGGCGTATTAGCGTTCGCAGCACTTGCCAACGGGCGCCTCCCATCGGGGTCGTACGACCGAACAATCAAGCTATGGAATCCGGTGTGTGGAGCGTGCAAGGCGATGTTCCCAAGAAATGCGAGTCCGGTACTGGCGCTCGCGGCGCTGGCAGACGGGCGGCTCGCGTCACAGGGTCAGTCGTCCGCGCGGTCGCAGAAGCCGAGCTCAGGCAGAAGCCGTAACTGTTTGACTGCCTCGATCTTGAACTCATCCGTGTACCGCTTGCCGCTCATGCTGACCTCCTCGGTTGCCATTAATTATGGCTCGAAGATGTCTAAAGGCTGGCCGGTCCAGTAGAGCGAATGAATCTGGTCTCAATGACTGTTGAAGACTCGGATGTCGAATCGAAGGCAGTCGATGTTGCGTCGCGCCTGGGCAGAATGGACTCCTCGAGCCATCCGGTGGACCAAGCGATCGCTCCACTCTTGGTTGCGACAGGTGGGACGCAAGCCCGAATCGCTCGGCTCTTGCGAATGCCGGTAATGACCATTCTGCACCTTCTGCTGCCGCAAACATCAGTGCCAGCATACGCGCCTCTTTCAGCGCGACTCATACGAAAACGAAGTGCTTCAGTGCGTGAGCGCCGCATATTTAGCCGCGTCTATTCCACGCGCCTGATGAGGGAAAGCCGCGAGCTCCCAAATCATCAGGTATCTAGGGCGTAACATTGCCCGGCCTTGCGGCTGTGGTGCTTTCCGCGAGAATGCACCTAAAGCGCTGCATTGCCGGCGAAGATTCCCATCGACATCGATCGATGTCTCGCGCAAATAGCTCGCCAGAGCTGAAGCGAGAAAACACCACGGGACGTTGACGAACTCCTCCGCGCGCCCCACTCTCCCGAACGGCTCGTTGTGCCCGATGTCCTCGGGACAAGCGTCGTACGTGTCGCTGGCCGACTACGTGATCACGGCGACGCGCCCACTGAGATCCCCTTTCAATGCACGTCTCCATCATTAGTTATTTTGCGCTGGTCGGCGGCTAGCTCCACGGATGCAGTGCAGGCGGATGACGTCATTGGGGGCCGCGATGAAAAAGGGGCACTATTATCCCGTGCCGCGCCATTCGACACCTCGTGTGTAACGCTTATTTGAACCGCGCCGTCCGTGTTACCTCAGGTCCGCAATTTTTGAACCACGCCGAATCTCTCACTTGAGGCGTCAAAAAGTAATGGCGATCAAAAATGCCACGGACTAACATCCCCTGATCGTCACGCTCACGCTCAAGTCAATGATCTCGACCGAGGACTTACGTTTTGTTATCACGCTCGCGAGCGCTGCGTCGCTGGCGGATGCTGCACGTAACCTCGATGTCACGCCGCCCGCAGTTACGCAGCGACTTCGTCTTCTGGAAACCCGGTTGGGCATGCGGTTAATCGACCGGTCGGGCCGGCGCATGGTGCTCACCGATGAGGGCGAACTGCTTGCCGTCCACGCGCGGCGGATTTGCGAGGACATCGGCAATTTGTCGGACGCGCTGGCGGCGCGACGTGGCACGGTGGCCGGACATCTGCGTGTGATCGCGCCGCTCGGATTCGGGCAGCGTTATGTCGCGCCTGCCATCGCGCTATTTCGCGGTCTCTATCCGGAAGTAAGCGCAAGCCTCGTGCTGTCCGATCGCCCCGCGCGCGTTTCGAACGACATGTGGGACCTGATGGTCCATATCGGCGATTTACGCGATTCGTCCCTCGTTAGCCGGTACCTGGCACCTAATCGGCGCATCCTCTGCGCGGCGCCGAGCTATCTCGCGCGGCGCGGTGAGCCGCGGCGTCCGGAGGAATTACTCACACATGATTGCATCGCGCTGCGCGAAAACGATGAAGATGTAACGATGTGGCGCTTCACGCCAAAGAACCATGGAGTGCCGGCGAACATCAGAATCGAGCCGGCGCTGACGAGCAATGACGGAGGTACCGTGCGCGACTGGGCGATCGCGGGCCTCGGCATCATTTCGCGTTCCGAGTGGGACGTCGCCGAACATCTGCACGAGGGCCGGCTGGTCCCGCTGCTCCAGGCATGGACGCAGCCGGACGCAGATATCGTCGCACTAATCAGCTCCCGGCATGGACGCTCGATGCGCGTTACGCGTTTTCTGGACCTTCTCCAGGCGTCGACGTTGCAACAACCCTGGTTACCGCGCGGTGACAGCGAACAATCCCGGCGTGGCAAGAGCGGTCAGGGCTCAGGTGCCGCTGTGCTGCCAGGTTGATGACTCCGGCGAGTGCCGCCTGACCGGCATGTGGCCGGCATCGCGCGTGGTGACACCGTGCTGATCAAACGCACTGATGCACCTTAATCGCGGTAATCGGATCCCAGCTTGTCCAGTCTGCGTTTTACGCTGTCGAGATGTTGCTGGCTGGCTTCGTCGGCGACGGACTCCATTTGCTCGAAGGTCAATCGCGCGATCTCCGGATTGACCGGCTTCAGTGGTACGCCCGTTGAAAGCGCCATCCGTTCGACTTCGCAGACTCGTTCGAGATAGTAAAGGTCGTCCCAAGCACGCGCGATGCTTCGAGCAACGACCATGACACCGTGGTTCTTCAGAAAGATCACATCTGCGCTTCCCAGCGCGGCAGCAATGCGATCGCCTTCACTGTTGTCAAACGCAAGGCCGCCAAAGTATTCATCCACTGCGAGCCGGCCATAGAACTTCAGTGATGTCTGGCCGGCCCATCTCAACGGAGGGCCCTCCAGCATCGACAGTGCAGTTGCGTTCGGCATATGGGTATGAAAGCATGCAACGGCATGGGGATGGCGCATATGCACCCGTGCATGGATATGAAAGGCCGTGCTTTCAGGTATCCCTTTTCCAGCGAGAACGTTACCGTCGAAATCACAGATCAGCAGGCTAGAGGCGGTGATCTCATCGAATGCGTAGCCGAGTGGGTTGACCAGGAAGAGCGTCGCATGTCCCGGCACCAACGCGGAGAAGTGGTTACAGATGCCTTCATGAAGGCCGAGTAGCGACGCCATGCGAAAGCACGCTGCGAGATCGATACGGGCCTGCTGTATGGCTGGAGTATTCAGTTCATCGGCGGTTGGGCGTGAGCTTGAGCTTGAACTCGTACTAGTCGTTGAGGGCGGGGAAGTGGAATCGTTCATGCTCTCTATCCGGAGGTCTCACGTTTGGCGGGAAGGTGGTTGAGCGACGTGCAGGCTCAACCACGTTGGACTACCCTTCAACGTATCAGCAGTGTCGGGCTGATCTAGCGGCCGGCGAACCGATGATGCTACCAGGGCCATGCCAACGAGGTCGCCGTACCCGTTTCGCAGGCACGCTCGTGAAGCAACCGCGCGACCGTCAGATCCTGCAGGGCGATACCCGTCATGTCGAACACGGTAATGTCGTCAGGTTGCCTGTCTATCCGGACCTCGCCCGTGATCAGATCGCCGATCTCGATGCATGCCGTGTCGGGCGCCCATTGCGTTTCGCCGATTTCGCGCGCCTGGATCCGATCGTCGACAAAGAGGCGGCCACGCGCCAGCAAACCTTCCGGCAGTTCCCGTTTGCCCTTGGTGTCCGCGCCGACGCAGTTGAGGTGAGTGCCAGGTTGCACTGCCTGCGCGTCGAAGAGTGGCCCCTTGCCTGGAGTCGCGGTGACCACCACATCGCTGTCGGCCACTGCGGCGTTACGGTCAGTCACATGCAAGACTTCGCCGTGCCCAGCGAACCGCGCTTCAAACGAAACGTCGCGCTCACCATCTACGGTGACATAGCGAATGCAGGAAAGCTGTTCTAGCGCACGCAAGGCGAACCTGACCTGCACTTGCGCCTGTACTCCAGTGCCAAATACACACAGACGAGTGCTGTTCGCACGCGCGAGGTGGGTCAAACCCAAGCCTCCGGCAGCGCCCGTGCGCATGGTCGTGATTGCATTCCCGTCGATGACGCATACCGGGCGGCCGGTTCTGGGGTCTATCAACAGGATGGTGGCCTGATGCGGTTCACCACCCACGCCGCGGTTCGCCGGCCAGAACCCCGCAGCCTTGAATCCGAGTAGACCTTGCGACTGGACGTCGCCTGATTTGATTCCGAATACGCCGCCCGTCACGAGCGGCTCGCGGACTACCGGAAAGACGCGACCTTCGCCCCGACTGTGCAGAGCGAACGCCTCGCGTACCGCTTCAACTACATCGTCAGCTTTTAACAAGGCCTCGACCTGATCTTTGTCGAGAAGAATAAGCGTGGCATCATTTCTCATCGTGGTGAACCTTTGTTAGTGAATAGTCCAATTTTGCGGATCATTCGGATCTGCAATTGACCAGCCCATATCAACCCGAGCGTCAGAGCCTCGAACGCCCCTGTTTGACCTCACGCGTGGCGCCGGCGAAGAATGCCGGCCCCGACGGGGGTGTTTCGACTCAATCGCAATGCCACGCATAGCTATGCTGGACCTTTCATCGATCGCTCTTCATCCCCGGCGTCACTCTATCTGGCGTATGGTGATTCGGCGTGTCCGAGCGCATGCCGTGAGATACAGACCGCCAGAGCAGCGTCAACCGGCCGCGTATGCAGTCTGGCGCTGCTCTCCGAGGCCCTCGATGCCAAGACGAATCGTCTGACCTGCCTTCAGGTAGATCGGCAACGGCTTTACACCCATTCCAACGCCAGGCGGCGTGCCGGTGGCAATCACATCACCCGGTTGCAGACTCATACACTGGGACAAATACGACACCAGCTTCGCGACACTAAACACCATAGTGCGCGTGTTGCCATTCTGGTAGCGATGGCCGTCGACTTCGAGCCACAGATCGAGTGCCTGCGGATCAGCCACCTCTTCGCGTGTCACGAGCCAGGGGCCGATCGGACCGAACGTGTCGCAGCCCTTGCCCTTATCCCAGGTACCACCGCGTTCAAGCTGCCATTCCCGCTCCGAAAGGTCGTTGATCACGCAGTACCCCGCTACGTACGCCAGCGCATCCGTTTCCTCGACGTATTTGCACGGCTTGCCGACGACAACTCCGAGTTCAACCTCCCAGTCGGTTCTTTTTGAGCCACGCGGGATTTCAACGCCGTCATTCGGGCCACACACGGCGCTCGTCCACTTGTTGAACACAATCGGCTCCGTGGGTACCGGCAGATTCGACTCAGCCGCATGATCGACGTAGTTCAGGCCGATGCAGACAAACTTGCCGATGCTGCCAACGCACGGACCGATGCGCGGTTCGCCCTGCACGAGAGGCAACGACGCTGGATCGAGGGCGCGCAACCGAGCAAGTCCGGCGTCCGACAGCACGTCACCAGCGACGTCGGCAATGACATCCGATAGATCACGAATCTTGCCCTCGTGATCCAGCAAGCCAGGTTTTTCCTCGCCTTTCGGCCCATAACGAAGCAATTTCATCGCTGTACTTCCTAAAGTTTTCTATTGAAATTCAACTTCTTTGATTTCGACCGGTTACCTCGACCGCTCGCCGCGTGACGTAATAACCGCTCTCTTGTCCGTGCAGGCCGTGTCAATGCCATGTCGCTGTGCGCCGGCGAGATGCGTTCTTGAAACGGGGAGCGTCGCTGCGGCATCAATGCTTGAGTACTCTTGACAGGAACGTTCGCGTTCGCTCGTGCGTGGGACTGTCGAAAATGACCGCCGGCTTACCCTGTTCGAGCACTTTGCCGTGGTCCATGTAGATGACCCTGTCTGCCACCTCCCGCGCGAAGCCCATTTCATGGGTAACGATCATCATCGTCATCCCCGAACCGGCAGGTTCGCGCATCACTTCAAGAACCTCGACTACCATCTCCGGATCAAGTGCCGACGTCGGCTCGTCAAACAGCATGATCCGCGGCTCCATTGCCAGCGAACGGGCGATGGCGACCCGCTGCTGCTCTGCGATGGGTACTTGTCGACATGGTCGCGCAGGCCAACACGCTCGAGGAACTTGCGGGCAATCGTCTCGGCGCGCGCACGTGGCCACTTGCGGACGCGGATGGGCGCAAGCATCACGTTCTCCAGAACGTTCTTATGCGGAAAAAGGTTGAAGTGCTGGAACACCATGCCGACTTCCCTGCGGATGCCGGCAAGTTCCGTCCTCGACGTTCCGAACCCATCCTCCGATGGCGCCAGCTCGATGCCATCGACAATGAGCCGGCCGTCGCCAAAATTCTCCAGCCCGTTGACGCAACGAATCAGGGTCGACTTGCCGGAGCCGCTCGCACCGATAATGACAACCACCTCGCCGCTCTCAACCTGCAGATCTATGTCTTTCAACACGTGAAATGCGCCGTACGATTTGTTCAGCTTGTGCATTTGGACAATCGCGGACATATCCACTCCTTCGTCAAAAATATCTTCATCCGGCAAACAAGCCGGTCATCCATTTGTTCGATGCGCCGCCTAGCGCGACCCTTCGCTCATCTTCAGTTCGATACGGCGAGCCCCGTACGATATGAGCGAGCCGATCGCAAGGTAGGCTGCGAACAGAAAGGCGTAGACCTCATATTGCGAGCTGCTGTACTGCGGATTGGCGAGCACCGTCTGTCCTGCTTTCAGGAAATCGGTGAGGCCGATAATGAACAGCGCCGGTACGTTGTTGAAAAGATCAAGCACGTTGCCGACGAGTGCGGGAATCACCGCCTTCAATGCCTGCGGAAGAACCACAATGAAGCTCTCGTCCAGCTTGCTGAAACCCAGTGACTGTGCCGCCTCCGACTGCCCACGCGGCACGCCCTGAATACCCGCACGGACATACTCGGCTGCGTAGGCCGCATAGAACAGAACGAAACCCGCGATGCCGCGCGCCAGATCGGGAACATGAACATCAGGCGGAAAGACCAGCGGAATAATGATCCACGACCAGTAGACGGTGCAGACGAGCGGCACGCAGCGCATCAATTCGATGTATCCTGAACACGCCAGTCGCAAACTCGAGAACTTGCTATTTCTTCCGAACGCCAGCACGATGCCGACCGGCAGGCTGAGCACGGTGGCAATCACCGTCACGAGGACACTGAGGAGCAGACCGCCCCACCGGTCCACGCCGGCCGGAGCCAGCAAGGCGCAGAGGATAGCCACGCCCAGAAGCCACAACAGGCCCATGCCACGACCGATCTGCGGCCAGCGGCTGGTAGCGGCACAAGCTGCAACTGCGATCGCAACGCAGCCGAACGCACCGGCGAGCCAATGCAGTTGCACTCCATAAGATACTGCGGCGGCCACCGCCAGAGCGGCAGCGATGACGACATAGCGCTTCCAGCGTTTCGTGATCAACACGAGGCCTAGCGTCATGCCGAACAATGCGCTCAGTCCGGCCCCGGCGACCAGCGCGCGCCAGATCAGGTCACCGGGAAACGTACCGACCAGCAATACGGTCAGATTGTCGACCACGACCGACCAATGCGCCGTGAACAGGACCCAGCGCGCGGCAAGGATCGCGACATAGAGCGTCAGCGGAATCGACACGACAGAGAGCAGCGAACTGGTTGGGCTTGCAAACAGGTTATGCCGAGCCCAGCGACCGATCGTCATCGCCATTACCGTGCTCCTTTCTTCATGAGATGCCGGTTGTACAGGTTCGCGATTGCGCTAATGGCAAAGCTGATCAGCATGTAGACCACCATGACGATGATGATGCCTTCCAGTGCCCGGCCGGTCTGGTTGGCGACAGTCCCATACACGCTGAACATATCGGGAAAACCGATGGCGATCGCAAATGAGGTGCTCTTTGCCACGGTGACGTACAGGTTGCCAAGCGAGGGCAGAATGATGCGCACCGCTTGCGGCAAGATGACGACACAGAGGGATTCGCGATGACCAAGACCTAATGCCGCCGCGGCTTCCCACTGTCCTTTGTCGATCGATTGCACCGCGCCGCGGACCACTTCAGCCACATACGCGGCGAAGTTCACGGCGAGTGCGATGATCAGGCTGGCCATCTCCGGAGAAAAGCCTGCCCCGCCCGACACTGAAAAGGCGCTGGCCTTCGGCATGTCGATGCTGAACGGCCATCCAGCGAAGAGCAGCCCCAGCACCAGCAACCCGCCACCCACTGCAAACGCCACCCGACGCTGGCCCGGTGTGCCAACCAGCACGCCAACTACGGACACCGCCACCGCGATGCCCGCGAACAACGCATAGTGCGACGCAGCCGGCGTCCCGAGCAGCCACGGGATAAACACACCTTGCCGGCTCGCGATCAAGACGCCATGCAACAGCGACGCATCCCGCAGATTCGGCAGTTGCAGCAGCACGGCGAAATACCAGAAGATGAGTTGGATGAGCAGCGGCGTATTGCGAATGAGTTCGACAAACGCCCACGCCCAGTTTCTGACCACCCAGTTCTTTGACATCCGCCCAACGCCGACAGTCACGCCAACCACAGTAGCAAGCACGATCGAGATGAGCGAGACGACGAGCGTGTTATATAGACCGGCAATCAGCGCCTGAGCGTAGGTCTGCTGGGAATCGAACGGCACCAGCGACAGGCCGTGCGCCCCCCTGGCGATCGTCAGACCTTCACTCAGATTGAATCCCGCGGGCTGCGCCAGAAAGTCGAGGCTAAAACCGATGCCATGGCGTTTAAGACCTGCCCATACTATGGCCATGAAGGCCAATACGGTCGCGACGATGGCCGCAAGGATGAGCGTCTGGATGGCCGCTGCCCGGGTTCGGGCAAAGCTCTGCCGCTTCACCCCCGGTCGTGAAGCGGGCGAAGGAGGACGTCCGACCGGTCTGTTTTCCGTGCTGGACAGCTTTACTTGCGACACGGCTACTCCTCCACTGACGTCAGGACTTCCACGGGCGGACAGTTCATCAGGTTTCATATCCGTACTCCACTGAAGACAATGGCAGGTTGCCCACCGCTGTCTCCAGAGCGACCTGCGATGCTTAATACCAGGGCGGCGAATACATCATGCCGCCTTCGTTCCACGCCGCGTTCAGAGAACCCTTGCGTTCGATCGAATAGGGTGTCTTCGGGCCAATATTGCGGTTGTAGATATCGCCGTAATTGCCGACGGCCGCGATGACTTTCTGCACAAAGTCACTCTGCAAGCCGAAGTCCTTGCCGAGCGTACCGTTCACGCCGAGGAATTTTTGCAGGTACGGATCGGTGGTCTTCAAGAAGGTCGGGAGATTAGCCGACGTAATGCCGTGCTCTTCCGCTTCGAACGTCGAATACACAACCCACGTCAATGCAGCGTGCCAGCGAGGATCGTCCTGCGATACGAATCCAGCGAGCGGTGATTTGTCGAACGCTTCCGGAAGAATCTCGAAAGCAGCCGGATTGCTCGCATTGCCGCGCCAGCCAGCCAAAGCGGACTTGTCTGTCACCATCGCATCGCAACGGCCGGAATTGAGGGCGTCAAACAACTTGTTGGTGTCCTGATACGTCAGCGCCTTGGTCGATGCTTTCCAGTTGTGAGCCTTGAAATAGCCGGCCAGCATCTGTTCCGTTTCCGAACCCTGGGTTGTGCAGAACGTTGCGCCATTGAGATCGCTAATGTGCTTGACCTTCATTGCGGTCTTGACGAGAACGCCAGTGCCGTCATAAAAGTTGGTTGGCAAGAACGAAATGCTGAGCGCCGATGTCTCACGCGTCGGAGTGATCGTGCTGTGGGCGAACACCACGTCGGCCTGTCCGGTGCGAAGCGCGTTGAAGCGACTCCGGTCCGTGACGACCACATACTGGACCTTCGTCGGATCACCGAGGACAGCCGCAGCGGTCGCCTTGCACAGGTCGACATCCATCCCTTCCATCTTGCCGGTCTTCGTATTCAGATAGCCGAAGCCCGGTGTCGCGTTGTCCGTGCCGCACAACAGCGTGCCGCGCTTGACGACCGTGCTCAGGTGATCTTCATCGGCGTGAGCCGCTGACATTCCCAGACTCAATGCAGCGCAACTCACCGCCAGCAACGCGAAGCGACGTCCCGCATCAAAGCGAATCTTCATGACACTTCTCCAGCCCGGAAAGATGACGTCGGCCCGCCTGTCCCGGGCACCATCGGCGCGACGCAAAAAACATCAACCCGCTATCGATATTCGATTCGCGTTCCAGTTGGGCGCGACCCTTCACCAGCCCCGGAATCGTGGCCACTGCGCTACGATTTCTGGTGAGCCCGTCCGAATCAGCTCGTAGTTGGCGTGCTGGGCGGCGGTCGCGCACGCGTGATTCGGGAGAATTCGCACCAGCGAACCGATTGGCAACTTAGGCAACGACGCCCCGCTACCGCTTCGTACGGCGAGAATCCCCTGCTCCTGATTCGCTTGGACCATGATCAGATCAGGGTAGGGCACGCCGTCGACACTGCACACGACGCCATAACCCTGGTCGATGCGCTGCGACGCCGTGCCGCGATCGCGCGACATCGCCATCCACCCCGCATCGACGAGAATCCATCCCTTGCTGGCCTGGTGACCGATGACGGTGGCCAGCACGCTGACCGCGATGTCGTCGACGGCGCAAACCTGAAGACCCGCCATCACGAGATCGAAGAAGACGAACACACCCGCACGCACTTCCGTGACCCCCGTCAGGTCGGCGGCGAGATGAGCGGTAGGCGTCGAGCCCACGCTAACGACGGGAACCGGCAATCCCGCCGCGCGCAGCACCGTTGCGCAACCGACTGCGGCAACGCGTTCGCGCTCGGCGATCGCGACGATCTCTTCGATGCTCCTGCACGAGTACGATTCCCCCGCATGCGTCATGACGCCGCGCAGTTCGGCGCCGCCCGCGTGCAGCGTCTTTCCGATCGCCAGCAGGTTGGCCGTGTCTTCGAACCGCACGCCGGCGCGATGACCGTCCGAGTCGATCTCGATCAACGAGGGAATACGGTCATTCGTACGGCGCGAATGCTCGGCCACCGCGCGCGCGGCGTCGACGTTATCCACCACGACCGACAGGTCGACGCCTTGCCGGCGCAACGCTGTCACACGCTCGAGCTTGCTCGGCGCTACGCCTACACCGTAGAGGATGTCGCGCACGCCGCCGGAGGAAAATTGCTCCGCTTCCAGCAGGGTTGAAACCGTAGCCGGTCCGCCCGGCGCATCCATCACGCGGCGCGCCACTTCGATCGACTTCGGCGTCTTCAGGTGTGGGCGCAATGTGACGCCGCGTTCCGCCAGACGTGCTCGCAGACGCGTGATGTTGCGCATCATGCGGCTCTCGTCGAGCAGTAGCGCGGGGGTGGTCAAGCACTCGATTGAAGCAGACGTTGCTGTGCGCGGTTCGGTGTTGCTGCCCGGCTCACCCGGGTTTCTTGATACTCGTATGGTGCGTGGCATATATCCGACTTTGGAATGGGTTGCGGGTGCTTACAGCGCGACGACACCAGTTTTGATCTGCGCGAAACTGCGCAGTCCTTCCGCGCCTTTCTCGCGGCCATAGCCCGAGCGCTTGAAACCGCCGAACGGCAGTTCAACGCCGCCCGAAGCACCGTAGGTGTTGACGAAGACCTGTCCGGCCAACACCTCACGAATCATTCTGTGCGCCGTGCTCAGATCGCGCGTCCACACACCTGCCACCAGACCATAGTCCGTGCCATTGGCGAACTGCACCGCCTCGTCGATGTCGCGGAACCGCGTCACCGCCAGCACCGGACCGAAGATTTCTTCCTGGCCCAGCGGGCTATCGGGGTGGACATCGTCGATCAAGGTCGGCTGCAGGAAGAAGCCGTCCCCGAATACGCCGCCATTCAGCGCGTTGCCGCCGGCGACGATCTTTGCGCCGTTGCCGCGCGCCTGCTCGATGAACGACAGGACGCGACTGCGCTGCGCCTGCGAAATGAGCGGCCCGAGCGCCAGGTCGCTCAGTGCGGGGCCGATCGTCACGTTGTCAAAGGCCTGCTTTATGCGCTCCACCAGAACGTCGTGCACGCTTTCGTGGACCAGCAGCCGCGACCCGGCCGAGCATGTTTGGCCGGCCATCTGAAGAATGGCGTTGACGACACCTGGCACGGTGCGATCCATGTCGGCATCGGCGAACACGATGTTGGGCGACTTGCCGCCCAGCTCCAGCGTCACGGGAATCACGCGATTGGCGGCTGCGTGAGCGATCAGGCGACCCACGTCGACAGATCCGGTGAACGAGATATGGTCGATGTCGCTGTGGCCCGTTAGCGCCGCGCCCGCCGTCTCGCCATAGCCCGTCACGACGTTCAGCGCGCCGGCGGGCAAGCCCGCTTCGAGGGCTAGCAAGGCCAGTCGGACGGCGGTCAACGGTGCTTCTTCAGCGGGCTTCAAGACACAGCAGTTGCCCATCGCCAGCGCAGGCGCGATGGTGCGCGCGAAGATCTGCATGGGGTAGTTCCATGGAATCACGTGCGCCGTGACTCCGTGGGGCTCCCATCGCGTAAAAATCATCGTATCGGCGTTCAGAGGAATCGACGATCCGTAGTGTGTTTCGACTGCGCTCGCGTAGAAGTCGAAATACCGCGCAGTGAGTTCAGCATCACGCCGCGCTTGCCGCAAAGGCTTGCCCGTCTGCAGCGCTTCAAGATGGCCCAGTTCATCCCGTTCACGTTCGATCAGTTGCGCGAAGCGTCGCAAGATCCGCGCGCGGTCAGCGACCGCCACCTTGCGCCACTGATGCGACGCGCCCCGTGCCGCGGTAACAGCAAGGTCGATTTCCGCAGGACCACAGTCCGGCGTCTCGGCGATGACTTCGCCACTGGATGGATCCAACACCGCGACGGTGTTGCGTGTCTGAAAGGATTCACCGTTGATGACTGCGCCTACCTGCTTCATTGCTTGACTCCTCGATCAATCGTGGATGGATCATCATCGATAGGTAGAGACCCGTCCATGGAAATTCGCCGGGGCTTGCTGTGCCTGCGAGCACGCAACGGCATACGACGGGACGAAGTGTCTCGAATCAAAATAGCGAGGGGGTTAACGCCGCTTGACTTCACCGTTAACACACGCGTTAACACGCTGGTGGTATCGGACACGTAGCGCGGAGGTGGGCTCTGCCCGGTAGGCCGGCATTCCCCAATCCTGTGCTCAGGCGCACCGTTCTGGGTTCTATTGCAGAAAGCCGATCCGAGCGCACCGCCCGGCTTGCCGAATATGTGCCGTCGATGCACGAGCGCAGCATCTCGTTGAGGACCTTCGGACATTGGCTCGGCGGTTCGAACGCGACGTCGCGGCAAGCGGCTCGGCAAAGGGCCGCCTGAAGCGATGACGATAGAAGATCTCGTGCAATGGCTGACGCAACCGGGACGCGTCCGCTTCAGCTGCGGCGAAATCGGTCACCCGAGGTCACAGACCTTTACGTGATTAGCATTCCATGCCGATCCTGCCTAAAACCGCGGAACGGGTCGGCTCGTCCATGCAACGTGGAAGAACAGAATTAGAACCACGCCGGTCGGCACATCCGGCAACGTCAAGTACACCGTAAAACTGGTCGATCGGGGGTGCGGCTAAAACTTGGACCTGGTTGTGCCGCAATTCCGAGACTTTCCCGCCATTCGATGGGACCGAGAGGCCGAGCGAGACTTTGATCTGTGTTGCGTTGTACCAGCGGATGTAAGAGTCGATGGCGTCAATGAAGTCATCGACGGTCGTCGCCCGCCAGGCAGCGGTGCGCATCATGAGTAGGACCGTCGCGCGCCGATATCGGAAGTCCACCAGACCTGGCCCGTATCAAGCGACAGTGGTCGTACGGCTGGAGCGCACCCGCCTTCGCAGCGGCTGCGCTATGCCTCCCTTGTGCAATAACGTCCCGATGCTGGCGGACCGAACGCCACGCTACCGTACGCTCGTCGCTCCGGCAACCCGCGAGTTGGCTAACGAAGTATCACGTCACCCCGAAGAGCGCCCCCTTTCCTGTCGGCAGGTCTTTAGGCGAAGCTGGATCGTTTGTTTGGCCGGCAGACAGTTAGTTGCACAATGCTCGTGCAGAGTTGGTTCTGCAGAGGAATCGAGAACGGCATCCGAGCCACATTAATGTGAGCAACAAGGTAGCCTTGTCCCCTGCTACGCGCTCACACACGCGAAACTCGACGCCGTGTTCGCGTCGCCGCCCATGTATCTCGGCCACAATGGATACCGACACAATGGACGCGACCTTCCCCGCGTTGCCGTATTGAGGTCAGTCATGGTCAGCGTTCCCGGCGCCACGCCATTCTCCACCATTGATCGAGGGCCGAAAGCGAGTCGATGGCGGGATGAAACGGCCCCGTACCGTGGCCGACGCCTGGCATCAGATAGAAGCGCACGAAACCATCGACCGTACCCTGCCCGAAGCGCTGTACAAGTCCGTTGTAATAGTCGGTGCTCGAATCCGTGCTGACGATCTCATCGGCGAGGCCATGCGTCATGATGATCTTGCCGCCTTTCGCGCGGTAAGCGCTCAGATCCGTGCTCGTCGCATCGGTCAGCGCTGATACGGCCTGCACCCTCGATTGATAGGCGCCGGGGTGGAAAGGATCGAATGGGGGTGCGACGGAATTCTTGGACTGGGTTATGTTGTCAGCCCGAGACCTATTGGGACCGGAAGATCTTGTTGGCGGAACTGCGCAAACCTGTAGATCTT
Source organism: Burkholderia sp. E7m39 (assembly GCA_001319865.1). GTDB lineage: Bacteria > Pseudomonadota > Gammaproteobacteria > Burkholderiales > Burkholderiaceae > Paraburkholderia > Paraburkholderia bengalensis. The sequence continues at coordinate 24,568 of BBSL01000271.1, forward strand.
CAATCCGATGTTCTCGCAGCGAGAGGCAGCCAGTCTGCCGCATGTTCGATGCTGCGAAGAAATGCATCCAGAGCGCTTCTGGAAATCGACACGCTCGCACTGTTCTCGAGCGGATGAAACAGAAGGGTCTCTTCTCCGGCCAATTCGTCATCAATGACAAGTCGTATGCGTTTGGCTCCATCATTGACCAGCGCAAATGGACTCAACGAGCCCGCACGGATACCCAGTAACTCGAAGAGAATGTCCGCCGACGCAAACGACAGGCTTTTGCTGCCGATGCTATCAGCGATACGAGCCAGGTTCAACGACTTGGCGGCAGTCGTCACGATAAGGAAGTAGTGCCCCCTCTTGTCCTGCAGGAGCAGGTTCTTGCAGGGAGCCCCTACAACGGAAAGTGTCAACATTCCGGACTCGGCCATGTTGAGTACCGGATCGTGTTCCTCGAAAGAAAACGGAATTTCCCGATCTTCAAGAAGCTTCAATAGGTCGTCTTTACCTAGCATGCTGTCGTTCGCGTTGTTCAGAAACAGACCAGCCCCGGAGCCATTCCCAAGCCGGTTTTCCATACCTCATCAACTCAGGCATCAAACACAGGATACGATGCCTTGCGGATCGCCGCGATCGTTTCATCCGGCGAAAGCAGTCCGGACTCGTCCAGAATAGCGACCATAGAACGGCCCTCGGCCACCGATTGGCGTGCCAACTTGCTCACGCGTGCATAACCAATCCTTGGGACCAGCGCGGTCGCGACGGCCATCGATTCCATCAGATGCTTCTCGTTGCAAGCCACGTCAGCCTCGATGCCCTTCACGCACTTTTCGCCAAAGCGCCGAATGCCGTTGGTCAGCAACGCGATACTGTCGAAAACGCGAGAAGCGACAACGGGCTCGAAATGGTTGATTTCCAGTTCGCCATACTGAACCGCCTGAGCAACGGCGACATCGTTTCCAACGACCGCAAAACTCAGCTGGATCATCGCCATTGGCAGCACCGGATTAACCTTGCCCGGCATGATCGAGGAACCCGCCTGGGCCTCGGGCAGTTTCAGTTCTCCGAGACCACCGACAGGCCCCGACGACAACACGGTCAAGTCGGAAGCTATCTTTGCGAGCGACACAGCGCAGGTGCGAAGCTCTGCCGAGACACGCGAAAACACGTCCATGTTCTGCATGGCGTCAAACGGATCTGCCGGCGCGCGATAGTCGACGCCAGTCACGCGCTGGAGATGCGCGTACACCGCTGCGCGGTAGCCCGCCGGAGCACCGAAACCCGTTCCGATAGCCGTGCCGCCAAGCGGAAGCGTACGAAGCTTGTCACGCACCGCGACAAGCTCCTCTGCCAGACGTTCGGTCAAAGCCGCGTAGCCGCCAAAGAGCCCTAGCACCAGTCGCAAAACGAGCAACTGCGAAGGCGTGGTCACAAAATACTGCGCAGCGGAGACGACCGCGAAGAGCAGCATGTCGTACGCGAAAATCGTCCGGCGACCGTACTTGTCCGCAACGGGACCGGCCAGCATGCTGCCGAAGAACAGACCTGCAAGTGACGCCGCGCCAAGCAGTCCCATCCATAGCGCGTCGAGATGCAGCGGCCCGGCCGCCATGCTGACTGCAATGCCGATTATGCCGAGCACGAAGCCGTCGCTGAATTGCCCGCCTGTCCCCCTGAACGCAATCCCCACGTGGAATGGGCGGAGCGGCAAGTCTTCGAGTAATACCTGTTTGCTCACAATCGTCTCCTGTCTCTGGTGTGGTGCTCATGTCGATGCACCTTGGAGAACAGTCTAGAGCGGCAATTTCAGGAAAACAGCAGGTGATGGGACAGTATCAATGATACTAATACTATGCGTCAGCGGGCCTGCAGGCGGGTGGGATGGTCTGCTCGGCGAGCAAAGGCACTAACGCGAAATGGCAGGTCGTAGGGGGGTCAATCCAGAAACTGGAGTGCGGATCCGACCCGGGAAAATAGAAACGGGAAGGCAATGTGATTACCGGGCTACTCGGCGGAATGAGGGGTTATCGCCGAGCATGCCGGCATACGCGGGGTCATCGGGAACATAAACACTACCCGTTCTCGGTGAACGGACAACAATGACACCCTTGTTGATGGCCTTTAGACCGACGGAAATCGCGCCGCCGCTCACTAGCGCAATTATCCCCCGGCCCGCTTCACAGTGTGCCCATCCTTTCTGAGCGCTTCGATGATTCGCTCGCAATGGTCGCCCTGTACTTCAATCACGCCATCCTTGACCGTTCCGCCAGAACCGCAAGCCGTGCGCAACTGCTTGCCTAGCAATGCGAGGGCAAGAGGATCGAGCGCCAGCCCTTTGACGATCGTCACGCTTTTCCCGCCCCGGCCCTTGGACACCAGAGTCACCCGTACCACACCATCGCCCACCGGTTGTGCCCTGGCAACGGCCTTGCAGACACATTTCGCAAGTACCTGCCTACATTCAGGACACATCCGCCCACCATCGGTGGAATAGACAAGGCCACCTTTTGAACTACTTTTCATGATCGGATTACTCAGAGACTAATCGGGCGAGTTTAGCAGGGGCGTATTCCGCTGGGCGTGCCAAACAATCCGGCCAGAGCGTGTGACTTCGACGCGATGGCCGGGGCCATCCGTGTCGACGAAAGCAAGTGAACGGAAAGATCACCGCAAAAAGCGGCGTGCCGCGATGTGCACCCCAACCACGCAAGCCAACCCGATGAGACCGCCCGCGAGTACATGCGTGAGCCGCTCGAACGCATCGACGACAGACTGGTTCGCGAGCACGATCGCAAGCGAGACGAACACACAGCGAAAGAAATATTCGACTACGTAGCGCTGAAAAGCGACGAGCGTGAGAAACGCGGCCAGCGTAGCAAGCGTCACGGCCATGCTCGAGTGCGGCACCACGTATTGCCCGAGCAGCACGCCGACCGGCACCCCGACAATGACGCCGAAGGCGCGGTTCTGCAGTTTCGTTTGCGCCGTATCCACTGCACCTGTGACGATGCTTGCGGCACCCCAAATCACCCACTGCGCGTGATCCGTGTGCCCGTATTCGACCATCAGCGCCGTGATGCCGACGCCAGCGACCATCGCGATCAGGTCTTCCGCGTAGGGTGCGCGCGTGCCGAAATCGTCGAGACGCGACCAGCGGGCCGCCGTCTTGCCGCGCGAGCGGATATACGCCGACACCAGCGCCGGCACGAGCGCGACGAGCAGATACGGCAGCGAAGCAGGCGCGGCGTGCATCAAGGCATCGATGCTGCGCCCTCCGTGCAGATCGTTGGCGAGAATCAGGACGGGCACAAAGGTCCAGTTGCCGAGCGTGCGCAGCTTCTTGCCGCGCGAAGCGAGCAGGATCACACCCGCCGCGAGCAGCATGCAGGCAATGACGAACAATGCCGGCACCCGTTCAGCAAGCAGCAAAAGATAGGTTCCGCCGATAACCACGAGTCCGTGCGCCAGCACGCCTATGGGACGCATCGCTAGCCTGTCTTCGGCGATCATCGTCGCGATTGTTAGGAGCGACGCCTTGATCCACAGCGCGTTACCCGTCGCCATCGCAAGGACGACAAACGGTACCAGGCCAATGGCCGCGTGCACCAGCGGCCAGCCCTTGATTTCGGTGGCGAGGCGAAGATGCAGGGGTGCGTCGGCAGGCATGCGTGAAGTCCTCTTCCGATGTCCTGAGCGGACTATCGCGCTGTGACCCGGCAGCCACTCAGTCGGCGCACCGGATGTCCCGATGAACTTACAACGCTATATTACGCGCCTGCCAGAGTCGATTTGCGTGCATGGCCGCTCGCCGATGCAACTGCAGGCCACCACAGTCGTGTCGTAGAGTCGCTGAATTAGTGAAGAATGATTGGGGATTCAGTGGTGCCGCCGGTTGGCCCGGCGGCACCACTCGATAGCAGCAACCTCAACTTCCCCGGCCGCCGCGCTCAGTTGGCGGATTGACGGTCTGGCGTGCTAGCAGGCACGAACATCAGCATGATCCCTGCCGCAACGCCCACCGCCGCGAAGGCACAGAAGTTCCAGGGCAACGGCGCACCCGCTTGCGCCAGCACGCCACGAACCAACGGTCCCACGATCGCACCAAACCGCCCGATGCCCAACGCCCAGCCGATACCCGTCGCCCGGCTGGACGAAGGATAGTGGCGTGTGATGTAAGCGCCCAGCAGCATCGTATTACCGATCGTGCCCACGCCAGCGATGCCGACCAGCACATACGTTTCGATCATGCCATGCGAGAACGGCAGCATGCAGACTCACCGCGGCCTGAAAATACTGTGCGCTGACGACGGGCTTCGAACGGAGCCGGTCGGCAACCGCACCGCCCGCGAGCGAACCAAACGCCGCTGTCAGGTTGAGCATGACGAGCAGCCCGGAGGCTCCAACCGAGCGGGAAGCCAGACTTGCGCATCAGTTGCGGAAGCCACGTGCTGAGTCCATAAAGCAGCAGCAGTCGCATAAACATCGCAACGCAAAAGGCGAGCGTTGCACGCAGGAATGAAGGCGCGAAGAGCGCGCGTCCGTTGCAGAATCCCGCTGTCCATCGAATACGTTCGACGCCATGTCTGCGCCGACGTCACCCGTGCCGGATGATCCTGTATTCATGCCCACGCTCTCCCCGATGCGTTGATGAAAAGCCCTCCTCCAGTTCGCTAGTGAATCAGCGCGCCCGTTCGATTTGATCCGGACCTCGCTGGCTCACCAGACCCAGTCTGCCGCGCGTCTCCGCGCTTTCCTGTCCCTCACGCAGTACATGACGTGCAATCTCGGCCACGCGCTCGACGTGTGCGGTCGCGGCATCGCGTGCCTCAACGGGCGCACGTGCGCGAATCGCCGCGAGGATCCGGCGCATTTCCTGAACAGCCTGGCGGCCGCGGTCATCGGATGCGATCGTCAACGCACGCAGCCGGTTGATACGCGCCGTCAACGATTGCACGATGTCCCACGCCACGCTCTTCTTGCCGCCTGTGAACATGCATTCGTAGAACGCTGACGTGAAGGCGCGCACGGCTTGATGATCCTGCGCATCGAACGCGGCCTGGATCTTTTCGATACAGCCGGCCAGCTCCGCATGCGTGCTTTCGTCGCCGTGCTGCGCGCAGGCCATTGCGGCTTCGCCCTCCAGTAACGCGCGTATTTCGTAGATCTCGGCAGCCGTATCGAGATCGAGTATCGCGACTATCGGCCCCTGGTTCGGAATCGAATCGACCAGCCCTTCCGTCTCCAGATGCCGCAACACTTCGCGCACGACCGTCCGGCTCACGCCCAGCTCTTCACACAGCGAACGCTCGACAAGCCGCTCGCCCGGACGAAAATGCGCATCGACAATCGCTGCACGCATTTTCTCCAGCGCGAGTTCGCGCAGCGTCGTGGTGCGGCGTTCGACCTTCAGCGATGGCAGTGCATCACTCATGGCAGTCGTCACGCTTGAGCAAAGAGCCGCACGTCGCGTGTATCCCAGTCGACGAGCGCGTTCGTGCCGATCGACAGCCCGCTGTCATGGCGCTGTCCCGCGGGCATGCGGATCGAGATTTCCTGTTGCCATGGCGTCGCCACCGCGTAATGCATCGCATCGCCGAGATACGTGATGTCGCGCACCGTGACCGGCAAGCCTGCTGTGCCATTTGCATCACGCATCGCATGGATGCGCATTTGCTCCGGGCGAATCATCAGCGTGCCGTCGTCGCCTGCCGTGAGCGCCGGGTTGAAACTGCCGGACGTAACCTGATGACCATTCGGGAACACGCCGTTCATGCGTCCATCGGTGTGCGACGTTACGCGCACGGGCAGGAAATTCGAATTGCCGATAAAGCTCGCGACAAAGCGCGACGCAGGATTCGCATACAGCTCCTCGCCCGTGCCGACCTGTTCAATGCGCCCTTTGTTGAACACCGCAATACGGTCCGACAGACGCAGCGCTTCTTCCTGATCATGCGTCACATAGAGAATTGTGACGCCCGTTTCCTGATGGATGCGGCGCAGTTCAAGCTGGATTTCTTCGCGTAGCTTCTTGTCGAGTGCGGACAGCGGCTCGTCCATCAGCAGCACGGGCGGATCGTAGGCGAGCGCACGCGCAATCGCGACGCGCTGCTGCTGTCCGCCCGACAGTTGCGCGGGCATGCGGTCGCGGCATTCGGACAGATGCACGAGCTTGAGCATCTGCTCCACTTTCGCTTTCACTTCCGCTTCAGGACGGCGGCGCACGCGCAACGGAAACGCGACGTTTTCGCCCACCGTCAGATGCGGAAAAAGCGTGTAGCGCTGAAACACCATGCCGATGTTCCGCTTGTTCGGCGCAACGGAAAGCAATGGCTTGCCGTCGAGCAATACGCGTCCTTCGCTCGGCTCCTGAAAGCCCGCGACGATATACAGCGTCGTGCTCTTGCCCGAACCGGACGGCCCGAGGAACGTCATGAATTCGCCCTTGCGCACATCGAGAGAAACCTGATCGATGGCGACGACGTCATCGTATGTTTTGCGCAGGCGCTGGATTTGGAGGAATGCAGTCATGTCGTTCACCTTGGTTATCGCGCGCGCCGCCGCAGTACGGCGCCCGCCAGCATCAACACAGCCGTCAGGCCAACCAGTAACGAAGACGCCGCCGCGACGACGGGCGTCAGGTCTTGCCGCAGCGTCGCCCAGATACGCACGGGCAACGTTTGCAGCGTGGGGCTCGCCATGAAGATCGACACCACCACTTCGTCCCACGATGCGAGGAACGAGAAGATCGCAGCCGCGAAGACGCCGAGGCGGATCGCGGGCAACGTGACGCGCAGCTTCACTTCGAGCGGCGACGCACCGCAGATCAGCGCGGCATCTTCGAGCGCTGTGTCGAAGCTTGCGAGCGAGTTGCTGATCGATATGATCGAGAAAGGCAACGCAATGATCAGATGGCCGATCACGAAGCCCGTCATCGTGCCGTTCAGGCCGATGCGCAGGAAGAACGCATACAGAGCGACGGCGAGCACGACGACGGGCAGCACCATCGGCGTCAGGAAGAAAGCCTGCACGGCATTGCGTCCGCGAAACCTGCCGCGCACCAGTGCCAGCGACGCGAGAAAGCCGATCAGCACGGACAACACGGTTACGATCACCGCGAGCTTCGCGCTGGTGAGCAGCGAGTCGATCCAGCCGGCGTCGGTGAACAACTGGCGATACCACTCCAGCGTCCAGCCCGGCGGCGGAAAGATCAGCCACTGAGAATCGCCGAATGACAGCACGACGATGAAGACGATCGGTAGCAGCAGGAACAGTGCGACGGCCGCGCCAACAGAGAGCAAGGCCCAGCGCAGCATGCCCAGACGGTCGAAATCGAGCAGCATGTTATCGGCCTCCCAACCTTGCATGTGCACTGCCCGTGAAGCGCAGTTGCAACGCATACAGCGAAAGCGTGACGGCCAGCAGCACGAACGCAGCCGCACCGGCAAGACCCCAGTTCAGCAATTGCTGCACGAGCTGCGCGATGAGTTCGGCGAGCATCATGTACGAAGCGCCGCCAAGCAATGCAGGCGTCACGAAGTAACCGAGCGCCATCACGAACACCATCAACGCGCCCGATGCGACACCCGGCATCGCCAGCGGTACCAGCACGCGCCAGAAAGCCTGCCAGCGGCTAGCGCCACAGATCGCCGCGGCTCGCAGTGTCGACGGATCGATGCTGCGCAAGGTTGCGTGCAACGGCATCACGAGAAACGGCAACATGATGTACGTCATGCCGATCGTCACGCCGATCAGGTTGTTCACCAGCGCGAGCGGCTCGCTGATGATGCCGAGCGCCATCAGCGTGCGGTTGATCGGACCCGTCTGTTGCAGCAGCACCATCCACGCGAAGGTGCGTGCCAGCAGATTGGTCCACATCGACAGCAGCATGACCGCGAATAGCAGCGAACTCAGCTTGCGCGGCGCGATGGCGAGCAGCCACGCAGTCGGAAAGCCGATCGCGAGCGTCGCCAGCGTCACCACGCCCGCCACGAGGAACGTATTGCCGAACACGCGCAGATACGTCGTCGAACCGACCAGCTGCGCATAGTTCTGCAACCCCAGCGACGGTTCGAGCACGCTGCGCAACAGCAGCGAGAGCACAGGCAGCAGAAAGAAGATCACCAGCAGCAGCAGCGCGGGCATCAGCAGGCGCACGCTGCGCCAGTCGCGCCGCCGGCGCGTGGCCGTCGCGGGGGGAGGTGCGACGGTACTCAGAACATTAGGCATGGTGTCTCCCATCCACTTCGATCACTGTGCAATGCTTCGCGCGCCGTGTGCTCACTTCGACTGCCACGCGTACCAGCGCTTGGCGATGGCATCGCGGTTCTCGGCCCAGTACTTCATGTCGAGATTGATTTGCGAAGTCTTGTATTGATCGGGCAGCGTCTTCGCGGCGGCGGGTGACATCAGTGAGGCCGATTTCACGTTGATGGGCGCGTAGCCTGTTTCCGTAGCGAACTTCGCCTGTGCTTGAGGGCTGGTTGCGGCGGCCAGGTACTTCATCGCTTCCGCCTTGTGCTTCGCGCCCTTCGGAATTACCAGCATGTCGGCGGCCGTCAGGTTCTGATTCCACGAAATGCCGACCGGCACGCCTGTCTGTTCGAGCGCATGCAGACGTCCATTCCAGAACATGCCGATAGGCGCTTCACCCGATGCCAGCAGTTGCTGCGATTGCGCGCCGCCGCTCCACCACACGATGTCGCCCTTGATCGCGTCGAGCTTCTTGAATGCGCGGTCGAGATCGAGCGGATAGAGCTTGTTGGGCGGCACGCCATCGGCGAGCAGCGCGATTTCGAGCACGCCGGGCGCCGACCACTTGTAGAACGTGCGCTTGCCGGGGAATTTCTTCGTGTCGAACAGATCGGCCCAAGTGGACGGCTGCGCGCTCGCGAACTTCGCCTTGTTGTAGCCCAGCACGAACGAGTAGTAGAAGCTGCCGACAGCATCCGGCGTCGAGAAGCGCGGATCGAGTTCGTCTTTCTTCACGACGGAGTAATCGATCGGTTCGATCAGTCCGGCCTTTTGCGCCGCATATGCAAAATCGCCTTCGACGTCGACGACATCCCAGTTCACATTGCCGCTGTCGACCATTGCCTTGAGCTTGCCGTAGTCGGTCGGGCCATCCATCAGCACGTTGATGCCCGTTTCCTGCGTGAACGGTTGCGCCCAGTTCTTCTGTTGCGACGATTGCGTGGTGCCGCCCCAGCTCGTGAAGACGATGGGATCTGCGGCGAGAACGGGCGCCGCCGCGAGCGTTGCCGCGCAGAATGCGATCAGCGGCGCGATAAACGAAGTGCTTCTGCTGCTCATGTCAATCTCCAGGAAACGGTGGGGTATCGAGGCAATGTGTATGGCGGCCAGTCGAACGTTCACTCTCAGACTCAGGCAAGCGGCGAAAAACGCGCTGGCTTCATGATCTTGTTTTCCATCTCTTCCATCAGCGCCTGAATCTTTGGCGCAAAGGCTTTCCACGTCGCGTCTTCAGCAAGCGCTGCGCGGCGGCGTTCGCGTTCGTCGAGACTTGGATAAGCCCAGATATGCACGATCTGGTTCTGCGGGCCGATCTCCGAAAAGAAGTAGCCGATCAACTGACCCAGATACCGCTTCTGCAACTCGATGCCCTCTTCGTCGACGAGCTTCAGATAAGCGGGCACCGCGCCCGTCTTGATGCGGTACGTGCGGATTTCGTAGTACATGTGGCGTCCTCGAGAGTTGGGTTTTAGCGCATCACGAACGGGTCGGCGATCGGTTCGTCCGATGTACGGATCCAGACCGACTTGGTGCGCGTGTACTCGAGCACGGCTTCGAGCCCACCTTCGCGTCCGAGGCCACTCAGTCCATAGCCGCCGAACGGCACGATAGGCGAGACCGCGCGATACGTATTCACCCACACGATGCCCGCGCGCAAGGCACGCGTCAGTCGATGCGCGCGCGTGAGATCGCGCGTGAAGACACCGGATGCGAGGCCGTAACGCGTGTCGTTGGCGAGCGCGATCGCATCGGCTTCCGTATCGAACGTGACGACGCTCAGCACTGGGCCGAACAGTTCTTCCATCACGCTCGGCACTTTTGCGTGCGGACAATCGACGATGGTCGGCTGGAAGTAGTTGCCCTTGCCCACACCGTCCGGCTGTTTGCCGCCTGTCACCACGCGGCCGCCCGCTTCGATACTTGCGCGCAGCACGTGTTCGATATGTTCGATTTGACGGCGCGTAGCAAGCGGGCCCATTTCGGTTTCCATGTCCTGCGGATCGCCGATGCGGATCGCCTGCGCCTTTGCGATCAGCCGTTCGATCAGCGCATCGTGAATGCCACGCTGCACGGCGAGGCGCGAGCCCGCGACACAGCTTTGACCCGTCGCCGCAAAAATGCCCGCGACGACGGCATTGCATGCGCTATCGAGATCGGAGTCGTCGAATACCAGCACGGGCGATTTTCCGCCCAGTTCCAGCGACATCGACGCAAGGTTTTCCGCCGAATTGCGCACCACGTGTCGCGCGGTTTCTGGACCGCCTGTGAACGCGATACGCGATACGAGCGGATGACTCGTCAGCGTGCGGCCGCAGTCGTTGCCAAAGCCCGTGACGATGTTGACGACGCCTTTCGGAAAGCCCGCTTCATGCACGAGTCGCGCAAATTCGAGCAAAGGCGCGGGACCTTCTTCGGATGCCTTGAGGACAATCGTGCAACCCGCCGCCAGCGCCGGGCCGATCTTGACCGCCGACAGAAACAGCTGCGAATTCCACGGCACGATGCCCGCCACCACGCCGACAGGTTCGCGCCGCAACGTCACTTCCATATCGGGCTTGTCGACGGGCAGCCACGCGCCTTGAATCTTGTCGGCAACACCTGCGTAATAGCGGTAGTACTCGGCCACGTAACCGATCTGGCTACGCGTCTCACGGATGATCTTGCCCGTGTCCTGCGTTTCGAGTTCCGCAAGACGCGGCGCGTGTTGTGCAACTAGATCGGCGAGCTTGTACAGCAGCTTGCCGCGCGCGCTCGCCGTCAGGTTCGCCCACGCCGTATCGGTTAATGCGCGATGGGCGGCCTGCACTGCGCGATCGGCATCGTCGGCACTGGCGGCGGGCATTTGGGCCCACACGTCGCCCGTCGATGGATCGATGCTGTCGAACTGCTCGCGCGCATCTTCGAACGCTCCATCGATGTATTGCTGGAACCGCTGGACCATGTCAGCCACTCCAAGTTCGGTTACTGCGTTGCGTCAGTTGGATCAGCGGGATGCGAAGGCAGGCATCACGTCAGAGATGAACAGCTCCAGCGACTTGCGCTTGCGCTCGAAACTCATATGGCTGTCGAGCCAGAAGCTGTACTGGTCGTAGCCGAGTTCTTCGTAGCCCTTCAATCGCGCGATCACCTGTTTCGGCTCGCCGATCACGAGGTTCTTGCGGATCGCTTCGGACGAGTACTGCGGGAACATCGCGACGTCCGCGTCCGTCAGCGGCTCGATGAAGCCCTGCTCGACGGGACGCTCGTTCTTGAACCACTTGCTGAAGTAGCGATAGAACGTTGCAAGATCTTCGACAGCGGCATCCACTTCAGCCGCGTCCGCGCCGACGAACGTATGCATCAGCATCATCACTTGCGGGCGCGGCACGTCGGGATGCGCTGCGCAAGCTGCATTGAAACGTTCCATCAGGCTCACGACTTCGGCATCGCCCGAAGCCAGCGATGTCACCTGCACATTGCATCCATTCGCAATCGCAAATGCATGCGAATTCGGATCGCGTGCGGCGAGCCACATCGGCGGATGCGGTTGTTGGATCGGACGCGGCACCGGCGTTGATGAAGGCCACGACCAGAACTCGCCCTGATGCGCGTAATCGCCCTTGAAGAGCTTGCGCAGCGCGGGAACCAGTTCACGCATGCGTGCGCCCGCGCCCATCGCGTCCAGTCCCGGCAACAGGCGCTCGTATTCGAACGAGTAAGCGCCGCGCGCGATGCCGAGATCGAGACGTCCATTGCTCGCAACATCGACCATACCCGCTTCGCCTGCGAGTGCAATCGGATGCCAGAACGGCGCGATCACCGTGCCCGTGCCGAGACGGATGCGCTCCGTCTTCGCCGCGAGATACGCGAGATTGACGAAGGGATTCGGCGCGATCGTGAATTCCATTGCGTGATGCTCGCCGATCCACGCGGTTTGGAATCCGCCGCGCTCGGCCAGCTGCACCAGCTCCGTCATCTGGTCGAACAGTTCGCGGTGCGACCGCGTGTTGTCGTACCGCTCCATGTGCAGGAACAACGAAAACTTCATGATGTGTTTTCTCCGATGGCAACTGCGAGTTGTGCTTTGCGCGCAGCGGGGCGAACAGAAAGATCAGTGCGCGAGTGCGAGTGTCTGCACGGTGCCCGCTTCCGTATCGCCGACATAGATGCCGAATGCGTCTTCACTGCGTTCGCGCACGTAGCGTTCCAGCATCGAACGCACGGCGTCATCGCGCAGTTCTTTCCATGGAATCGACCCGAGCGGCACGATGCGGATCGCGCTGTCCATCCATGCCGCGCCGCTCTCGATCACGCGGCCGCGATAGTAGATCTGCACGCTCGACGACGATCCGCTACCCGATTCGAACACGGCAAAAATAAAGTCGAGATGGACTTTGAGACCGAGTTTGGCGAGCACGCCGTTCAGGCTCGTTGCGTCGCTTGCGGGTTCGAGCTTCTGTCCCGTCGGCAGTTGCAGACCCTTGGGCGTATCCAGCAGCACGAGACCGTCGCGATGCTCGAGAATCGCACCGACCTGCGCACGTGCGCCCGCCGCCGCAAGTGCTTCCTGCGACAGACTGAAGTTCACATACGCGCCCCGGCAATAGCCGAGCGGCGACGAACTGGTATGAATAAAATCGACTACGCGTCCAATCAGGATGATGTGATCGCCGGCATCGACCACGTCATGTGTCGTGCAATCGAAACTCGCGGCCGCGCCATCCATCACAGGCGCACCCGTCGAGCGCGCGCACCAGGCGACTTGCGCGAACTTGTCGGAGGCTTTCGATGCGAACACGCCCGACACGTTCTTCTGATCTTCAGCGAGCACGCTGATCGCGAAGTGTTTCGTCTGCGAGAACACCTCATAGCTGGAGGCCGTTTTCGCGATGCACACCAGCACGAGCGGCGGATCGAGCGACACCGATGTGAACGAGTTCGCCGTGAAGCCGCGCGGCGAGCCGTCGGGCTGGATCGTCGTAACAACGGTCACGCCCGTCACGAACGCGCCGAGTGCGCGGCGGAACTCCGCGATATCGAAAGGCGGCGGATTGAGAGACTCAGCCATGATGGTCTCCAGAGATCGATCCGTTGACGGCTTGCGCCAGGCTCGAAGCCGATGCTTCGGCGAGGAACGCGAGCAGGCTTGCGTTGACGCGCGCGGGGTCGGTAACGTTCATCATGTGACGCTCGCTCGCGATGATTTCCGCGCGGCCATGCGGCGCGGCGGCTGCCATTGCACGCGACATCGCCGGGCTCGAATTCGGATCGCATTCGCCCGTGAGGAACAGCGCGGGCACGGACAGACTCGCGAGCCGGCCGACATGGGCATCGTCCGAAGAAGCGAACAGTCGATAGGTGCGCGCATAGCCGACGGGATCGACCGACAGCAGCAGCCCGCGCACGGCTTGCGCCGCTTGCGTCAGGTGCGCGGGAATCGGATCGCCGAACCAGCGCGACAACGTGGCGTCGATGCCGGCTTCGGTGCTCGCATCGGCGGGCTTTTCCGTTGACGTATCGCCGAGCGTTGCGGCGCGGTTCATCACCGCCGCGCGCTGCGCGGGCGTGCGGTCATATACCGCGTTGAGCGCTGCCACGCTCAGTGTGCGCTCAGGATGCGCCAGCGCGAATTCGAGTGCGACCAGTGCGCCCATCGAATGGCCGACTACATGAGCGCGCTCGATATTCAGCGTATCGAGCAGTGCATTGAGTTGCGACGCGTACTCGTCGAGCGTCGGCATGGCGGTCGGCAGTTCGCTGTCGCCGTGGCCCAGCATGTCGTACACGACGACCTGAAATGCGGACGTCAGCGCGTCGACCTGCGGCGCCCACACGCTCTGGTTCATGCCTACGCCGTGAATCAGCACTACCGTTTCGCGCGCATCGGCGGACTGCGACGCGTGCACGCTGTAGCTCGTGCCGCTCGCTTCGCCACGCGACACGGCGCGCACGGGAGCAAGTTCAGGCTTCATTGGACTCGAGCTCCTTCAGGTCCTGATAGCGGTCGCCGATGCGGTGGTGCGGCCGTCCGCCAATCGACGCGCCGAGCGCGATCACGAGTTCATCGGGCGCGGGCGCATCGACGATGGAGAACTGCACGGTCAGATAGTGCGAGCGCATACCCTCGTCGTGCTTGTGCATCAGCGGAATCGAGATCGGGCAGTTCGGGCCGCCGCGCAGGTTGGTGAAGCTCAGATAGCTCTTCGCGCCGACGGCCTTGCGGTAGTGGTTGCCAAAACGCAGCGTGTGGATCAGCGCCGACGCGTGTTCGATTTCGCCCGATGTGCCGACGATGGCGGCCTTGCCGTAGCCTTCGATTGCATCGCCTGAGCCCGCGACGCGCAGCATTTCCGCCGTCAGCATTTCGCCTAGTTGCGGCGCGAGGCCGTGGATTTCGGGCTTCAGATCTTCGACGAAGCCGCGTCCCGCCCATGGGTTGCGTAGCACGGCTGCTGCGCCGAACAGCTTCAGCGGACGTGGCGCTTCCTTGCCGCCCTCGATAAAGGTCTCTTCGACGTAGGTGACCAGTTTGCGCACTTCCAGCTTCATATCGCTCTCCTTGCGGCGGCTCAGGGCCGTGAATGTTTGCTCGGTTGAGATTATGGTATGCCATCTTATGGTCTGCACCAACTGCGTCAATATTATGGAATACCATGATATGGGTTATGCCCTTGTTGGCATGTTTTTGGATGAGATAGGTTGATGCGGTGCGGTTGTAAAACCGTGTGGTTGGGTTCGGGTCTTTGCTGGCATCCGCGTCGGCGCCTTTGCGGCGCAAGCGTTGCCCCTGTGCGGGGCGGCATTCTTTGCCGCCGCAAACAAAGCAAAGAAAGCGGGCTAACACCGCCCGTTCTTGAACACCGCCTGACGGCCCCCAACGGGTCCTCCACTTCAAACGGCGTTTTGCCATTCACTGCCCGTTGCCAGCGCTTCGGCTCGGCGCCTCGCCCGCTTCAATCACTCGTAGTGCAGCGAGCGGAAGCGAATGGTCGCTGCCGCCCAAGTGGCAAACTGTGGGTAGGTCGTAGCGCTCCACACCTTAGCGCTCGTACGACACCGATCGTACTTTCGAGCCGTGACCTGGTTTTCAGTCTGGAGTGGAGCGCATATGTCGCGAAGGCCGACATACAGTTTGCCGCCTTACAACCTGGGAGATTTGATCGCACCAGCGGGAACGCGGGTGTGTGAAGTGGGTGAGGAGTCAATTCAAAGCGTTGGCAGCGCGGGCATCGAGAAGGGAGATGCCGCGGACGGGACGGGGCTGTTGGGGGCCCGTGGGCAATTACAAGAACTTGCGGTGTTGTGAGCGGCTTTCTTTTGCCTACTTTTCTTTGCCAGCATCGCAAGACGAAAACCAAACCGTGACCACAACCTCACTCCGCGCCGTCCTGCTCCGCCAGCACCTTCAGCGCCAGTTCAGCCGTCCTCCGGATATGCGCAAACGACGCCGCCGAAGCCGCCTCCCCATCCCGCCGCTCGATTGCATCGAGCAAGGTATTCATCTCGCGATTCGACTCGTCACCCCGCCCAGGGGTAGCAATCGTCAGCGCGCGCAGCCGGTTGATCCGCGCATTCAGCGTCTTCACAACCGTCAGCGACACATGCTTCTGCGCACCTTCGAACATCGCGTCATAAAACCGCTCGGTGAATTCGAGCACACGCGGCAGATCCTGCTGCACAAACGCATCTTCGATGTGCTTGCGGATACTGCGTAACTGCTGCACGAGTTCAGGCGTCGACCGATCTGCACAGGCCCGCGCCGCGTTAGCTTCAAGCAAACCACGCAGCTCGTAAATCTCGCCAACCTGCTCCGGGTCGAGACGCGCGACAATCGGCCCTTGCCGCGCGACGATTTCGACGAGACCTTCCGTCTCCAGATGCCGAAGCACTTCTCGCACTACCGTGCGGCTCACGCCCAGTTCGTCACACAACGTGCGTTCGACAAGCCGCGCGCCCGGACGGAAATAACCCTGCACGATCGCACCACGCAGCTTGTCCAGCGTGAGTTCGCGCAGAGTCTTGGCGTTGCGGTCGATCCTGAGGTCTGACATAGGCGGCAATAAGGAAAATGGACGAAGGTCCCGCCGCGCGCCGCACAAACGAAAGCGCGTCGGCTGGAATGCCATATTATCGTCCATCTTGCCCTGATGCCGCCCCGCGATGTGAACTGCCGCCGGTTCGCTCATCACGCCGCACCGCGCCCAGGCACGCACGGCGCGCTGCGCAGGCCGCGCGACGCGCGCTCCCAGCCGCCGCCGCCGCATGCCGGTGTAGGGCCTGGTGCTCACGAGTGGTACGCGTTCTCGCCGTGCGAGCTGAGATCCAGCCCTTCGCGCTCGCCATCCTGTTCGACACGCAGGCCAATCGTCATATCGACCAGCTTGAACGCGATCACCGACACCACGCCCGACCACACCAGCGACGTCCCCACGCCCCAGCATTGCGAGATCAGCTGATCGGCGATGCTGTAGTCGCCGACCTTGTTCGCGACGTAATCGTAGACGCCCGTACCGCCGAGCCGCGGCGACGCGAACACACCCGTCAGCAGTGCGCCGACGATGCCGCCCAGGCAGTGCACGCCGAACACATCGAGCGAATCGTCGACACCGAGCAGGCGCTTGAGCCCATTCACGCCCCAGTAACACACGATGCCCGCCGCGAATCCCATCACGATCGAGCCCATCGGTCCGACGAAACCGCATGCCGGCGTAATCACCACGAGCCCGGCGATCGCGCCCGACACCGCGCCGAGCATCGACGGCTTGCCCTTGAGCGTCCATTCGATGAAGGTCCACGCGACCGTCGCAGCACACGTCGCAAGCAAAGTCGTGACGAAGGCGAGCGCCGCCGCGCCATTCGCCTCCAGATTCGAACCGACGTTAAAGCCGAACCAGCCGACCCACAGCAACGAACCGCCCACCATCGTCAGGGTTAGGTTGTGCGGCGCCATCGTTTCCCGTCCATAACCTGTTCGCTTGCCGATCATGATCGCGCCGACCAGCGCTGCGATGCCCGCATTGATGTGCACCACCGTCCCTCCCGCGAAGTCGATTGCGCCCTTCTGAAACAGGAAGCCAGCCGTCGCCGTCGCTTTTTCGCCCGCTGCGGCGCCGGTGTACGCATCGGGGCCCGGCCAGTACCAGACCATGTGCGCGATGGGCAGGTACGAGAACGTGAACCACATCACCATGAACAGCAGCACAGCAGAAAACTTCGCCCGCTCCGCAATGCCGCCGACGATCAGCGCAGGCGTGATCGCCGCGAACGTCAATTGAAACGCGACATAGATGTACTCGGGAATCACCACGCCTTTGCTGAAGGTCGCAGCTGTCGTGTCCGGCGTGACACCCGCGAGAAACGCCTTGCTCAAGCCGCCGAAGAACGCATTGCCTTCGGTGAACGCGACGCTATAGCCGTACAGCGCCCACAACACGCCAAGCAGACAGAACACGACGAGCGTCTGCATCAGCACCGACAGCATGTTCTTCGCGCGCACCATACCGCCGTAGAACAGCCCGAGCCCGGGCGCGGCCATCATCACGACGAGCAGCGTCGCGACGATCATCCATGCGGTGTCGCCCTTGTTCGGCACAGGGTCGGCGGCGAAAGCCGGCATCGCGAGCGCCAGCATCGTGAGTAACGCAACACATCTGACCAGACTTTTCATTGTGCGATCCTTTGAAAAACGCCGCGGCATGCCGCGTGCGACATGCGGCGAGCGTTGACGGTAGTGTGTGGACTTGACTGAACTGCGGAAACTGTAGGGATTGCAGAAAGGCCTAAGCGTTATCGCGGCTACTTGCGACGGGCGCGCACGCCCGCCGCATCACTTCGCTATCAATACTTCTGACCGGGAATCCACGACGTGCCCGCCAGCGGAATACGCGCCATCGCTGCCGCTTCTACCGTGAGCGCGACGAGGTCTTCCGGCTCCAGGTGATGGACGTTCTGCTTGCCGCAAGCGCGTGCGATCGTCGTCAGCTCCATGTTCAGCGTCTTCAGATAGTTGCGCACGCGACGCGAACCTTCTTCGGGTTGCAGACGCTGTTCGAGCGCGGCATCCTGTGTCGTCACGCCGACGGGACACTTGCCCGTATGACAGTGATGGCAGAAACCCGGCGACGTGTTGAGCGCCGCGTAATCGGCCGCGGCGGAATGCAGCGTGCCGTCCTTGAAGTACGTGTCGCTATTGCAGCCGAGCGCCATCAGCACGCCCTGGCCGATCGCCACGGCATCGGCACCGAGTGCGAGCGCTTTGGCCACATCGGCGCCCGTACGAATGCCGCCCGATACGATCAGCTGCACCGTGCCTTTCATGTTCAGGTCTTCGAGCGCATCAACGGCCTGACGCACGGCGGCGAGCGTCGGAATGCCGACGTTTTCGATGAAGCACGTTTGCGTCGCCGCCGTGCCGCCCTGCATCCCGTCGATCACGACCACGTCCGCGCCCGCGTGCACGGCAAGCTTCACATCGTTGAACGTGCGCGTCGCGCCGACCTTGACATAGATCGGTTTCTCCCAGTCGGTGATTTCGCGCAGTTCCTGAATCTTGATCGCGAGATCGTCGGGGCCGGTCCAGTCAGGGTGACGGCTGGCCGAACGTTGGTCGACGCCGGCAGGGAGCGTTCGCATCGACGCCACGCGCGGATTGACCTTCTGTCCGAGCAGCATGCCGCCGCCGCCCGGCTTCGCGCCCTGGCCAATCACGACTTCGATGGCATCGGCGCGGCGCACGTCGTCGGGATTGAAGCCGTAGCGCGACGGCAGGCACTGATACACCAGCGTCTTCGACGACTGACGCTCTTCCTGTGTCATGCCACCATCGCCTGTCGTGGTGGACGTGCCGGCTGCCGTGGCCGCGCGGCCCAATGCTTCCTTCACGTTCGCCGACAATGCGCCGAAGCTCATGCCTGCAATCGTGACGGGAATGTCGAGCACGACAGGCTTCTTCGCGAAGCGCGTGCCGAGCAACGTCTGCGTCGCGCACTTCTCGCGATAGCCTTCGAGCGGATAGCGCGACAACGACGCGCCGAGAAACAGCAGGTCGTCGAAGTGCGGCACGCGGCGCTTCGCGCCAAGACCCCGAATTTCATAGAGTCCGCGCTGTGCGGCGGTATGGATGTAATCGATCGTCTTGCGGTCGTAGCCTTGCGACTCTTCCTGCTGCAAGCGGGCGAAATGAATGGGCTTTTCCATGGGGACGTTCTCGTATGCGGTGTTCAGTATTCCTGGTCCGCGTCGGCGTTCCAGTGATAGAGCGTGCGTGCCGAAGCAATGCGCTTGAACGCGCGCGGATCGTGCTTCAGGCCTGCTGCGTCGAGTAGCGAGGCAACCGCCGTGAAGTCCGCATCCGTCATCGCTTCGAACTGCGCATCCGCGCCGAGCGATTTCACATCGCCCTTCACGTACAGCACCGCTTCGTAGAGCGAGTCGCCGAGTGCGTCGCCTGCATCGCCGCAGATCACCATGCGGCCCGCCTGCGCCATGAACGCCGAAAAGCTCCCCACCGATCCACCGACGACGATATCGCCGCCCTTCAGCGAAATGCCGCAACGCAAACCCGCATCGCCGTCGATCACGAGCAGCCCGCCATGCGCGGATGCACCCGCGCCATTCGACGCGAAGCCCTTCACATGCACCTTGCCGCTCATCATGTTTTCGGCGACGCCCGTACCCGCGCTGCCTTCGATCACGATGTTCGCGTGCTTGTTCATACCGCCCGCGTAGTAGCCCGCGTGGCCGTCGATCGTGATCGTCACGTCGGCATCGACGCCCACCGCAATGTTGTGCGCGCCGTTCGGCGAGGTCACGGTGATCTGCTGGCCTTTGAGCGCAGCGGCATCGCCGTGCAGATACTGGTTCACTTCCCTGACCGATCCGCGCTCAAGGTCGAATGTCACGCTTTCCATACATACATCTCCTCGGGTGCGGGTTCGAATACTTTCGCGTTCTTGATGTCGGGCAGATGCGCGAGCGAGCGGAACTCGGACGCGATCGCCACGTAGTCGTCGTTCTCGGCGACGACGGCGGGCTTGCACGCGAACGGATCGCGAATCAGCGCGAGTTCCGTGGTCGTGCCCATCAGGAACGTGTAGAAGCCGTCGAGTTCTTCGAACCCCTTCTGCAACGCTTCCGGCAATGCATCGCCTTCACGCAGACGCCATTCGAGAAAGCGGCAAGCGGCTTCGGTATCGTTGTCGGTATCAAAGTGAATGCCTTGCGGCTCCAGCTTGCGACGCACGCCATAGGGATTCGACAGAGAGCCGTTGTGCACGAGACAGAAGTCTTCGCCCGCCGTGAACGGGTGCGCGCGATCCGGCGTCACAGCCGATTCCGTCGCCATGCGCGTGTGGCCAACCAGATGCGAGCCCTTCAGGTTCGCAAAGCCGTAGCGGTCCGCGACCTGCGCGGGTGTGCCGATGTCCTTGTAGAGATCGATCGAACGTCCGGTCGACAGCAGATACAGCTTCGGATAATGCTCGCGCAGCCAGCTCTTTACGTTTTCCGCATTGCCTTGCAGCGTCAGCACGGCATGATTGCCCTTCGCGTCGATGCGCGCCGTCACGTCCATCGCGGCATTCAACGCGTCGAGCAGCGGCGTCCATGCAAAACGATCGCCTTCTTCCGTGAAGCCCGCGTACAGGCTCAGCTTGCGCTGGCTCGCATCGACTGCCTTGCCGAACACAGCAAGACCCGCCGAATCCGGACCGCGCTCCGTCATGCCGATCAGCATCGGCACCATCAGTTCGCCGAGCCGTTCGCGTAGTGCCGGTGTCTTCACCAGCAGACCTACGATTCCACACATATTCTTCCTCCTCGTGATGCTTAGAAAAATTCGAGGTAGCTTTTCAGCTCCCAGTCCGAGACGTGACGCATGTATTCGAGCCATTCCATGCGCTTCAATTTGAGGAACTCGTCGGCAACGGGACCGAGCGCGTCGCAGATCAACCGATCTGATTCGAGTGCGTCGAGTGCCTGTTCGAGGTTCTGCGGCAGCACGCCAATCTGGCGTTCCTGCAATTGTTGCGGCGACCACGTGTAGAGGTTGTCGTTAGCAGGCTGACCCGGCGACAGTTCGCGTTCGATGCCATCCAGCCCCGCCGCGATCACGGCCGCTGTCGCGAGATACGGGTTACACGAGCCATCGGGCAGACGCAGTTCGATGCGCTCGCCTGGCATGCGCACCATCGTCGAGCGGTTGTTGTCCCCGTAGCTGACATAGGCAGGCGCCCACGTCGCACCCGTCAGCGAGCGGCCCACCACGAGGCGCTTGTATGAATTGACGGTCGGATTGCACAGCGCCGCCAGCGCGGGCGCATGCGCGAGCAGACCCGCCGTGAACTGATAGCCGAGCCTCGACAGCCCCATGCCGAGCGGATCGTTCTTGTCGGCAAACAGATTGCGCTCGCCATCGCCGATCGACATATGCATGTGCATGCCGTTGCCCGGGCGGTTCGCGAACGGCTTCGGCATGAACGAGCAGATCATGCCGAGTTCGTTAGCGATCTCGGAGGCGGCCATTTTGAAGAACACGTAGTGATCGCACGACGTCAGGCAATCGGTGTACGTGTAGTTGATTTCGAACTGGCCGTTCGCGTCTTCGTGATCGATCTGATACACGTCAATGCCCACATCGCGCATCGATTCAGTGAGCTTTTCCAGGAAGGCACGCGTGCGCGACAGCCCCTTGTAGTCGTAGCACGGCTTGGCCAGCGTATCGCTCGGGTCGCACGGTTCGAGCACGCCCGACGCCGAGCGGCGCAGCAGCGAGAACTCAGGTTCGAGGCCGGTAAAAAGCGTCCAGTTGCGCTCGGTCATGCGCGCGACCTGCTTCTTCAGCGTCACGCGCGAATCGTAAGTCCACGGTTTGCCATCCACATGCCCGTCGCAAACGATGCGCGCCAGGCCCGTTTGCCACGGCATCGGCGTGAGCGTCGACAGATCGCCGACAGCCATGAAGTCGGGACCGTTCGGCTCGATGCCGACGCCCCAGATCGCGAAACCCGCGAATCCCGCGCCCGCCTTCAGCACGCTCTTCAGATGCGCAACGGGCACCGACTTCGCTTTCGCCACGCCGTGAATATCGACGAATTGCGCCAGCACGTATTTCACGCCCTGCTGTGAAAGCCAGGCTTGCGCGTCTTCCGCCGTCTCGAAGCGCGGCACGCTTCCTAGCTCGTTGACGGGCAGCTTGCTCGCGTCGTTCAGGTTCATCGCCACTCCTTGCAACAACATCCTTCGCTGGTTTGAAAAAGCCACGCGACCTGCGCATGACCCGGCTGCACGAGCATGCCGCGACGCCATCGGCGCACTGCAGGCATGTCCGCATGTTCGCGGTGGAATTTATTGTTATGCAACAATGATTCCCCACCTGAAACCTATCGGGCGCGACTGAGCCTTCCCTTCGATACATGGCGCAACGTCGCGATCTGCTAACCTTGCCTTTTCATCGAGGCCAACCATGCAAAACGGGGACGACAGCAAATCACCGCTCGAACGTTATCTCGGCTCGACGATCCGCGAGTTGCGCCAGTCACATGGACTGACCATCGCGCAGGTCGCCGAGCAGGCCGGTATCAGCCGCGGAATGCTTTCGAAAATCGAAAACGCGCAGACTTCCACCGGACTCGACGTACTCAACCGCATTGCGCAGGCCTTGGGCGTGTCGATGTCGACGCTGTTCCGCAACTTCGACGTACCGCAGGGTGGCGCCCAACTCGTCAAGAAGGGCGCTGGAATGGAGGTCGTCCGCAAGGGCACGAAACGCGGCCACACCTACCATCTGCTCGCCTACGACCAGGGACCGCGCAAACTCTTCGAGCCGTTCCTGATCACGATGGAAGACGAGGCAGAACGCTTCCCCGTGTTCGAACACCCCGGCACCGAATTCATCCATATGCTCAAGGGCGTGATCGAGTACCGCCACGGCCAGCAAACCTACATCCTGCATCCGGGCGACACGCTCACCTTCCGGGGCGACGTACCGCATGGTCCCGAACGGCTGATCAAGACGCCAATCCAGTTCCTGTCGATCTTCGTCTACTCCCAGCCTGCCGCCGAGTGAACTGCACCTGCTTCGTCCTTCTTTATGCAACGTCCATGCCATGTTTATTAAAGGGAATCAAAAGTTCCTGCGAATAAACACCGGCGGCGCATTGAGGCATTCGGCTCCGTTCGACATCGTTTGCACTACCACTGCGCCTGCCTGACCGCGGTGCGGCCGAATCGTGAATCTGGTGCGCATCTGCACTGACACGGTAAGGCCGGTTACGACGCTGTATCAGCGTTGCTTATAAAGTCTGCAACGCTCCCAGCGCGCCTTCGATCATCGCGCGCACCACAGGCTGCACGCGTTCGGCGCCCCGTGGTTCATATGCGAAGGGCGCTTCTTCACTCATATAAGTGGACTGGCACATCTCCAACTGGATCGCGTGGATGCCGTCGCGTGGCGAACCGAAATGACGCGTGATATAGCCGCCTTTGAAGCGGCCATTCGCGATCCACGTAAAGTCACTTCGCGCCGCCGCCGATTGCGCCGCTGCCTGCAAAGCGGGCGCTGCCGTGCGGCCGTCCTGCGTGCCGAGGTTCAGATCCGGCAGCTTGCCGTCGAACAGACGCGGCAACACGCTCGCAATCGAATGCGCTTCCCAAAGCAGCACATTCGCGTGCCGTTCACGCAGACGCGCGAGTTCCGCGCGCAGCGTGTCGTGATACGGAGCCCAGAACTGTGCAACGCGCCGCTGTTTTTCATCCGCGTCCGGCTCGCAGCCCGCGCGATAAACTGGCTCACCGCGAAACGTCTCGGTCGGGCAGAGGCCTGTCGTGGTTTGCCCCGGATACAGACTCTCGTCGTTCGACGGGCGGTTCAGATCGATCACGTATCGCGACACGTTCGCGCCGAGCAAAGTCGCGCCCAACTCCTTCGACACAAAATCGTAGAGACGGTCGAGATGCCAGTCCGTGTCCACGAAGGTCAGCGCTTTGTCGGTATAGAGATGCTGCATCGCCGGCGGAATGCTATGCCCCAGGTGCGGAATCGAAACCAGCAGCGGTGCATCGCCCCGTTGCAACGTGTACAGCTCATTCATTGGCATCACTCCATGAAGAATCAGCGCAGCGCGTCGTCGGGCAGTTGCGGCAACGCGCGCGCGAGCGCCGGTTGGATCGAACGGTCGATCACGGCGCGCGTCAACGTGACGATTTCACCAGCGAA
The DNA here is from genome assembly GCA_001319865.1 of Burkholderia sp. E7m39. Lineage (GTDB taxonomy): Bacteria > Pseudomonadota > Gammaproteobacteria > Burkholderiales > Burkholderiaceae > Paraburkholderia > Paraburkholderia bengalensis. The sequence continues at coordinate 48,998 of BBSL01000271.1, forward strand.
GTCATCCCATTCGCCCTGCCGGTGCAGTACAAAAAAATCACGCCGGCCGAGGCGCCCTGACGGCAGCGGCAACACGGCTATCTCGTCGAGATAATGACGGGCTTGCCACAAGCACAGCGGCGTCGAGAGCGCGAAGCCGAGGCGCGCCGCCACGAGGCTCAGCAGCGGATCGGTGGCATCGAATTCATAACGGCGCGGACTGTCGATACCCAGATGCCGCGCAAATCGCTCCACCTGCTGGCCAATCACCGAGCGCGCCGTGTAACGGATCAGCGGCAGTTCGGCGGCCAGCGTGCGCCAGTCGATCTGCGCGCGGCCCGCGATATGACTGCGCGCCACCACCGCCACGAACGCCTCCGAAAACAGCGGCACTTCGACGATCCGCGCATCGTTGAGCGTCGTCTGCGTGCACACGGCGATATCGAGTTCGCGGTCGTGCAACTGCTTCGACAAGCCCGGCGTGAGTCCCGACCACAACGAAATCTGCCGCGTCGAATTGGACACCGCACGAATCAGTTCAGGACCGACCGTCGCTGCAAACGAATCGACGCAGCCAAGCCGCACGGGCAGCTTCCCCGCATTGGACGCATCGCCGATCCGCGTGGTCACCATCTGCGCATGCTCCAGCAGCGGCCCCGCCAGTTCGAGCAGCGCACGGCCCGCGATATTCGGGCGCGGCGGGCGGCTGTCGCGGTCGAACAGCGTCATGCCCTGCTCACGCTCCAGCGCCGATACGGCCTGGCTGATCGCGCTCTGGCTCACGCCGAGCTGCTTCGCCGCACCCGTCATCGAGCCCGTCTCGCACACGGCGACGAAAGCCTGCAGCGCGCGCAGATCGATTGGCGTTTGGGTTCGTCTCATCCTGACTCCAGTGTCGTCGAGGGCCGGCACGCGCCGCCCGGCGACGACGCATGGTGACCCTTCAAAAACGTCCCGCACTCACGATGAGCGTTTTCGGGCACGCAGCATAAGTTTGCCTAATACAAAATTCGCGCGCGCTTTGGCTTTCTAGAATCGGCTCCATTGCCCTTCCAGAGGTCTACATGAGCCACTATGACTTTGTCGTGATCGGCGCCGGCGTGATCGGCGCGTCGGTCGCCCACCATCTCGCCGCAATTGGCGCGAAAAGCGTGCTCGTGCTCGAGCGCGGCACGATCGGCGCGGGCACGACGTCGCAATCGTCGGGATTGCTGCGCACGCACTATTCCGTGCGCCAGAACGTCGAGCTGGCGCGTTCGTCGTGGTGGGCGTTCAACAATTTCGCCGAATACGTCGGCGACGACGAAGCGTCGTGTGGCCTCGTCAAATGCGGCTACATGATCTGCGCGCCCGAAGGCGACAAGCTCGATCCGCTGCGCGCATCGCTCGATGCACAGCGCGACATGGGTATCGAAGTGCAGTTGCTTGGCCGCGATGAAGCGCGCGAGCGTCTGCCCATCGCCAGCTTCGACGACGCCGCCCTGATCGGCTACGAACCCGAAGCCGGTTTCGCCGATGCGTATCTGGTCGCGACCAGCTTCGCCAGATCGGCACGCCGCCGCGGAGTGAAGATCATCGAAGGCGCGACGGTGACGGGCGTGATCCGCGAAGGACGGCGCGTGGTCGGCGTCGAAACCAGCGCGGGCAACTTCAGTTGCGGCACGTTGATCAGCACGCAGAACATCTGGACGCCCGAACTGGCCGGTTGGATCGGCGTGTCGCTGCCCGTCAAGCCGGAGCGCCACACCGTCCTCGCGCTCGAATGCGACGAAGGTGCGTACACGTTCAAGATGCCCGCGTTCAAGGATCTCGGCTCGCCCGGCATGCTGTATTTCCGCAGCTACGGTGGCAGTCAGATGCTCGTCTCCGAAGGCGTGGTGGGCGAGACGCTGAATGCGCCGGAGACAGAACAGGGCGACATCTCGCTCGACTACGTCGCGGAAGTCGGTGCGCAGGTCGCCGAGCGTTTTCCTGCTTATGAAACGGCGGGACTCGCATCGTCGTGGACAGGTGTGTATGACGTCACGCCGGACTGGAATCCGGTGCTCGGTAAGGTTGGCGATGTCGAAGGGCTGGTGGTCGGCTTTGGCTTCTCGGGGCACGGTTTCAAGCTGTCGCCCGGCATCGGCAAGCTGCTTGCCCAGCATGCGCTCGGCCAGCCAACGGATGTCTCGCTCGCGCCCTACGCGCTCGACCGCTTCTCGACGGGCGCATTGCTCGTCGGAAAGTATGGTTCGGGCGCCGTGTCCTGATTCGTGGAGTCCGTCATGACCATCAAGATTCTGGTTCCTGTCAAACGCGTCGTCGATCCGAATGTGCGTGTGCGCGTCAGCGCAACCGGCTCGATCGATACCAACGGCTTGAAGATGTCGCTCAATCCGTTCGACGAATGCGCCGTTGAAAAGGCGCTGCAACTCAAGGAAACGGGACACGCTACCCATGTAACCGTCCTCACCTGCGGACAGGCGAACTGTCAGGACGTGCTGCGCACCGCGCTCGCAATGGGCGCCGACGAGGCCGTACTGATCGATACTGGCGAAGACACCGCGACACTCGATTCGCTGGCGGTCGCACGTCTGCTACACGCGTACCTGTCGGCGCACGAAGGATACGGTCTCGTGCTATGCGGCAAGCAGGCCATCGATGACGACACGGGCGGCGTCGCCGCGATGCTCGCGGGCCTGCTCGACTGGCCGCAAGCGCTCGACGCGAGCGCGATCGACGCGGCCGCAAATGGCTGGCGCGTGACCTGCGGCGACGATGTGGGCACGGCGACGTGGCGTCTCGACGGCGCCGCCGTCGTCAGCGCGGACCTGCGGCTTGCCGAACCTCGGCGTGTGACCCTGCCGAGCATCGTCAAGGCGAAACAGAAGCCGCTCAAGACGATCGATGCGGGCGTCTTCAACGTGGAGCTCGCGCCCCGAACACGCGTCGTCGGTTTGAGCGATCCGCCTGCGCGGCAGGCGGGCATCAAGGTCGCGGATACGGCCGCCTTGATCGATGCGATCGCAGCGCAGCGTGTGTTCGAACAAACAGGAGTGGCAGCATGAGATCGCTCGTTCTGGTGGATATCGACAACGGCGTCGTCAGCGACGCGAGCCTGCGCGTGATCGGCGCGGCGCTGCGGATCGGCAAGCCTGTCGATCTGCTCGCCTTCGACGCCGACGCTGCACAAACAGCCGCGCAGATTGCGGGCATCGGACAGGTGCTTCTGGCGGCGTTCGATACCGCGCCGACGGCTGAGTCCCTCGCTGCCGTGCTGCAAGGTGTTTCTGTTTCGGCAAACTATGCGTTGATCGCCGCCGCGCATCGCGCGCTGGCTCGTGGCGCGTTTCCGCGCGCAGCGGCGCGTGCGGGTAGCGCGTTTCTCGCGGACGTCACGGGTGTATCCGGCGATGGCCGCTTCGTGCGCTGCCTGTATGCAGGCAGCGTCGTGGCGAACGTCGCAAGCGAAGGCGCGCTGACGTTCGCGACGTTTCGCGCATCGTCGTTTGCGCCGGTTGCGCGCGAGGGCGGAAAGGCCACCATCGTGACGCTCGAAGCACCGAAAGTCTTCGGCAACACGACGCTGATCGAGCGTCATGCGACGCAGCAGGCGGGACAGGATCTGTCGAGCGCGCGTGTCGTCGTGGCAGGCGGTCGCGGACTCGCATCGAAGGAGAACATGCAGCGGCTCAGCGAACTGGCGGACAACATGGGCGCCGCGCTCGGCGCGTCGCGCGCCGCCGTCGATGCCGGCTACGCGCCTAACGCTGCGCAGGTCGGACAGACGGGCAAGACAGTCGCGCCCGATGTCTATCTGGCCTTCGGCATCTCCGGCGCGATCCAGCATCTGGCGGGCATGAAGGATTCGAAGCTGATCGTCGCCGTCAACAAGGACCCGGATGCGCCGATCTTTTCGGTCGCGGATGTCGGGCTCGTTGGCGATCTGTTCGAGACGGTCAGCGGACTCGAAGCGCGCGTCGCAGCGAGGAGCGCATGATGATCGACGCACTGTCGCGTGAACGTGTGTCTGTGCGGCGTCTTGGAACCACGGCGCTGCCTTCGCATCAGTCAATTCATTTCTTCGATTGCTCGAAGCTCGCGCCCGAGCCATGGGCGAACGGCGGCGGCACGACCCGCACGGTCGCGCTGCAATCCGCCGACGATCACGCGATGGACTGGCGCGTCAGTATCGCGACGCTCAATGGATCGTCGAAGTTTTCGCTGTTTACCGGGCTCGATCGCACGCTCGTCTTGCTCGATGAAGGCACTGTGGATCTGCATTCGCAGGACGGCGAGTCGGTCGCCCGGCCTTTTCAGCCGGTGCAGTTTTCCGGTGATCTGTTGATGTGGGCGAGCATGTCCGTGCAGCCCTTGAACGTGCTTAACGTGATGACACGTCGTGGCGCGTTTCAGGCTGCGGTGAGCGTCGCGACCCATTCGCTGCGTGTCACGCCGGCGTCGACTCAGATCGTGCTTTGCGTTGCGGGCGAATGGCGCGTCGGTAGCTCGCTGCTCAACAGCGTGTCCCTACAGCCGATGACGGGCATCTGGTTCGAAGGCCGGCGTGAAGAGATCGACCTGCACGCGGTCGGGCTGGGCGCCCGCCTGGTTTCGATCGCGATTGCGGGCGTGGAGCGTTGATCGATGACGGATGCGAAGTGGGTCGAGCAATACGGGCCGCGTGAATCGATGGAGTATGACGTGATTATCGTCGGCGGCGGTCCTGCA